>JAIFLK010000383.1 GCA_020049115.1 Chloroflexota bacterium
GCCAAACGGTTGCTAATGCGGTCTAAGGTGGCTAAAACTGGCTCAGTCTCCCGCATGGTCACACTCAAATGAAGTTCGCCCCGTTTCACTTTCTGAAGAACGTCATCAAAATGACCAGGCAATTCTTGTAATTGTTGCCCCAAAATTGCCCCCGTTTCCAGCATATCGCTAACAAAACGCTGGGGGTTAAGGCGAGTCAGATAGAGCCGTAATACAAACGGACGGGCTTGCTGAATCGGGTCAAAATCGGGGTCAAGGGTGCGGCCTAGCCCTTCAATCGTGGTCAGGGCTTTCATCATGAGGAATAAATCAGGCGGAATTTGCAACTGATGTTTCGAGGTGATACCCAATAATTGGTGCAAAAACTTACCCAATTCAATCTGCTTCAATGGACGGTAGCCATACTGATCCATGAAACCCGCGACCTCTTTTTCTAACACATTACGGTCAGGTTTTTCCTCAAAGAGCATCAATTTGAGCAGCGCATTCGTGGCCTTAACTTCATTACGGTCAATAATCGCCAGCACCAAATCAGCGCAATTTTCCCGACTACGGCTATCCACTCGCCCCATCATGCCAAAATCTAAATAACAGATAACATTGTTAGGTAAAATAAGCATGTTGCCAGGGTGTGGGTCGGCATGAAAAAAGCCATTCACAAAAATTTGTTTCAAAATAAGTCGAAAACCTTGTTGAGCAATCAAATGGCGATTTAATCCCGCCTGCTCTAATCGTTCAATATCTGACGCTTTAATGCCATCCACATACTCCATGGTCAACACACGGGTGGTAATAAATTCGCGATAAATTTTCGGCACATAAATCGCCGCATCGCCCGAAAATTGCCACGCAAAACGCTCCATGTGGCTACTTTCAATGGTGTAATCTAGCTCTTGCTCCAACAGGCGCGCAAATTCATCTACCACCAAGGTGGGACGATGAATACTCCACCCTTCCAATTGTCGCTCCAATAATTGCGCCACATGCTGCATAATTTCCAGGTCAACATCCACCACTTTTTTAATTTTAGGCCGCTGAACCTTGACCACCACCTCCGCCCCACTCACCAACTTGGCGCGATGAACCTGCCCAAAAGAGGCTGCGGCCAACGGCTGTTCATCAAAAGATTGAAACAACTGCTCCAACGGCATTTGCAATTCATGTTCAACAATGCGCTTGGCTTCACTAAAAGGGAATGACGGCGCGTTATCTTGTAATTTAGAAAACTCTTGCACAAAATCAGCGGGCAGTAAATCGCGGCGCGTGGATAAAATTTGCCCCATTTTGATAAACGTTGGCCCCAGTTCCTCAATGACCAACCGCGCTCGCTCGGCGCGCGACAACGTCTCGGTTGGCTCCCACCGCCGCCGAAATACTTTCGCTAAATTATACTCCACTTGCTGTTCAACTTTGACCAGACTATCCACCAAATTATCAAAACCATATTTGGAGAGTACCAGCAATATTTGGCGATACCGTTGGACATGGCGATATGTCCGCGTAATCCGTTCTAACTTTGAAATGACCATGTAATCATGAAAGATGTCAGACTTACACAAAACTTCCCCCCCTCAGTCCCCCCCAAAGGGAGGGAAGTTTTGCTCCCTCGCCCCATGTCCCCATTCGGGGATAAAGGAGAGGGTTGGGGTGAGGGTGTTGTGTAAATTCTAAATTAATCTATTTTGGTAAGAAAGCGACATATAGCCCGTATCGCGGCCTTAACAATGAGTTCACCGAGTGGCACCATTTTAATATCAATAAACAAATGCTCTTCAGGAATTTCATCATCTAGGCGTTGAATTTCTTCCCTAAAAACCGCCAGAATATCGGCTTCATGCTCTTGCAAAAATAAGGCCACGTCATGACGGGCAATTTGAAATAAAGTTTCACGAATTAAGCGTCTCATAAGGCAACATTCCCTAGTACATCGCGCACTTTCTGCGTCAACCCTTTAATAGAAAAGGGTTTCTGTAAGAATTGTAACTCTGATTGCAAAATAGTTTGCTCAATAATGACATTATCGGTATACCCTGACATATATAACACTTTAAGTTGAGGGCGCATTGCCACCAATTTTTGATACAATTCTGGCCCATTCATCTGCGGCATAATGACATCCGTTAGTAATAAATCAAGCGGTTGGTCAACTTGTTCACTGCACCGCAAAGCCTCTTGAGGATGAGCTATCTCAATGACTTGATAGCCCTGAGAGCGTAAAATATCGCACACAAATTGGCGCACCATGGTTTCATCTTCCACCACCATCACCGTTTCAGTACCCTGTGCAAGTGGCTGCTGATTTGCTTGGGCCAGACTAACCGCTTCAACCTGACTATCGCTCACTTGGGGAATATAAATTCTAAAGGTAGTGCCACGCCCCACTTCGCTATACACCCGAATATTACCGCCATGTTGCTTCACCACCCCATAAACCACCGCCAACCCTAAGCCTGTACCTTTGCCTCGTTCTTTAGTGGTAAAAAATGGCTCAAAAATATGATTTTGCGTCTTTTGGTCCATGCCAATACCCGTATCCGTTACGACCAACATAATGTATGGGCCAGGCAATACCCCGACATGGGTGAGGGTGTAATTATTACCAAGCATAATATTAGCAGTCTCAAAGGTCAACTTCCCCCCCTGCGGCATGGCATCCGAGGCATTAATCGCTAAATTTAAGATGATTTGTTCAATTTTAGTGGGGTCAGCTTTAACATTACCCAAATTTTCATCCAAAATAAATTCCATTTCAATGTTTTCACGAATGAGCCGCTGTAATACTTTCTGAATTTCTTGTAGAAGTTGATTCAGGTTAATCACTCGCATATCTAACACTTGCTTACGACTGATGGCAAGAAATTGGCGAGTTAACTCGCGCGCCCGTTGCGCCGCATTACGTATTTGTTCTAAATCACCATAAATGGGATTATCCGCGGCCAGATTGCTTAAGGCTAAATCCGCATAGCCCAGAATTGGCACTAACAAATTATTAAAATCATGGGCAATGCCCCCCGCCAACCGCCCCATGGACTCTATTTTTTGCACTTGATATAAATGTTCACGTAATTTTTCCTGCTCCGCCGTAGATTGTTTCCGCTCCGTAATATCTAAATGCGTCCCTGTCACCCGAATAGGCTGTTTCTGGCTATCCCATTCCACCACTTTGCCTCTATCTAAAACCCATTTCCAAGAACCTGTTTTCGTTTTCAAACGATGTTCAGATTCGTAATAAATTGTTTCGCCCACTAGATGACGATTGAGTTGTTCTAAAACCGAAAATAAATCATCAGGATGAATCAACTGTTCCCAAGTCGCAGCCTCAGGCGAAACTTCCGCCAAAGTATAACCCAACATTCCAGCCCAGCGCGCACTCACCAACCGTTTACCTAACGGAATATGCCAATCCCATAAGCCGAGGTCAGCCCCTTGCAAAGCTAATTCTAGCCGCTCCTCACTCTTTATTAAGGCCGCTTTCGCCCGCGCCCGTTGGGTGGTTACCACACCCACCGCCAAAGTAGTGGTTGCCCCAACCATGAGAAACGTGTGGAGAAGGAGCAAACTTTGTTGCACATTAGCCACCGCAAATGGCCCTTGACCGCGCACCGTCGCTAAAATGCTAAAAACGGACACCCATAAATTAACCATCGTAGACCCAAATTGTTCAAAGCGCAACGCGCTCCAAACCATCGGTGGGAACAACACAAATACTAAAAATAAACTAACCTCTGAGGCCAGCCACCCACTAAAAATCACCCATGAGGCGATTAGTACCAAGTCAAAAATAACCATGGCTTCAAGCCACTCCCGTTGTGACCGCTTAGGCCAATTTTGGCTGCCCCAAACCAATAAAAACGGGGTCAAAATTAGCACACTCATCATGTCACCCAGCCACCAAATCCCATAAACGACACTATAAAAAGGTTGGCCTGACACAACTTGCGTAATATATAAGCCAAATGTACCCAAAGCTGCGCTGATACTACAACTCACCATACCCGCCCCAATCAATTGTAAGAAATCCCGCATGCGGTCAAAAGCAGGGTGAAAACCACCCTTTCTTAATAAACAAAATGCAGTGACCGCCTCTAACGTATTGCCAGCCATGGTCACACCACTCAATATTACATTATTACTAACAAAAAAATTAGCCAATAACGCCCCTAATGCAATGCCAGGCCAAAGTTCTACCCCAAATAAAAGTAAGGCCGCTAAGGAGAGACCAGAAGGCGGCCAAACTAAAGTTACATTATTATTTATATATGACAATTTCAAGCCTAGTTCAGCCGAAACCGCATAAATAATCGCTAAAATAGCCACCTTTGCCAAATACAGCCAGGGTTGAGGTAAATTAAGTTTGAACATAGTCATGAAACACCTGTAAATAATTCGGTGATGGCTAGAAATCCGATGTCTTCAAGACATCGGATTTCTGACGCGAACGAAAGCTATCCTCTAAAAATTTACAGGTGAAATAATTCGGTGGTCAGGCCAGCCCTTATAAGGGCTTAACATCATGAGTCAGCTAACGCCTAATCAGTGGCAAATAAACGGGGCGTATAACCGTAATAGGTTGCAATTCGATTTGCAATTTGGTCATCACAGGTGGCACGCCAAAGGCGGGGCTAGTTTGGCTTTCATAACCAACCGCTTGCGCCAAAACATACCAACACCCCTCGCCTAATGTCCAAGCAAATTGCCCCTGACTAGCCACAGTAATGGAGTTAATAGCGGGTGTTATCGTGCCATTTACTTCTGGATTGAGCGGCACCCCCAGCGTCACCGTTACAGGCGGCTCACTTTCCCATGCCCCATTAATGCGGCAATCGCCCGTTTGCGTTAGAGTGTCGGGGCGCGCCAACGGGAGTTGATACAAGGAGATTTTCGCGCCCTCAATCGGCTTATGGCTACGCGCATCGGTCACTTGCCCCCAAGAGTTGGTGGTCAAGCGCGTCACCTGCCCCACCGTGCGGAGTTGATTTTGGCTACCACAGAGCCACTGAATATCTAAGGAACTACTACTTAAGCTGGCAGGTAAAGTCAGTATGGCTTGATATAAACCGTTAGCCAATGACATGGGGAACGCTTGCCCCGCGAAACTTAACGTCACTTGACTCGGCGTGGCAGGGGCAGTACAAGTGGCCTCAAACGCCACCGTCATGCCACTCTCCGCCTCGCCAAACACCTCCACCCGCCGATTATAGGGATTGTTCCAGCTACTCACTTCACCACTTATCTTCACCATGGGCGCGCGCGGCACCGTCAAACTCGCGTTAATGTTGGGTGTTATTTGATTGGCGCGCACCGTCACTGAAACGCCATCTTTAAAGGTAATGGTCTGCCCATAATAGAGATACGCCACCCGCGCCAAGCGGTCAAAATAATAAAGCCGATAATTCCCCGCGGCCACCGTGAGCGTATACACCCCATTCACGTCGCTCTCGCCATGCGCCGCATAGAGCCAATTTGCGCCACTAGCCCGATACGCAATAACCGTAATATCGGCCATGCTCATGGCTGCCCGCGCCGAAATTTGAAAATCATCACTCGTAACCCGCCCGATAATCTGCCCAGGCAAATCGTTATCCAAATTAACTACTGTTACAGGAGTGGCGTTCAGCCCAGTATATTTCGGGTCATTACTCACTGATGGGCCGAGATTTATGGCAAAAACTTTATTTCCATCTTGCTCATCGTCATCCAACCCCGTCACGGTCACGGTTTGCAGATTACGCCAATCTAACGGACTAAAGGCCAGCAGGGTCGGCGTAATAATACCTTCCGTAATATCACTGCTACTCATGGGTAACGTCACCTCCGCCAACGGTTGACTGGTTAATCTAACGGTAAATGTCGCTGAAATGCCATTTTCGCTCATATCACCACTAATCGCGGAGGCCATGAAACCCGCCGTATCGTCATCAATCGAAACAACGCTCACCGTATAGGGCGATAATTGGTTAAAACTTTTATCATTGCTACGAGTTGGCCCAAGTTGCACCAGGTAAGACGCGTCATCTTGGTCAATAAAATCATTCCCGCCCATTACGGTCACCGTTTGCGGTATATTCCAATCCAACGCCCCAAAGGTCAAACTAGCAGGACTAACCGTACCCTTTGTTACATCACTGCTGCTTATCGGCACGGTGACAGTCGCTTTCGGTTTAACATCTAACATAACGCTAAATTTCGCCTGCCCCCCCGCCTCAGTCGTGGTCAAACCCGTTGTTGGCGTAATCACCAAACTGCCTACAAAATCGTCATCATCAACAATAGTTAGAAAGGCCGTTTGCGCGACGGGACTCAATTGATAGCCCGCCCCCACCACCAAAACCAATTGCACCGTCTCCGCATCATCATCTACGCGGTCATCAATCGGCTTAACTAACAGCGTGGCCTTCGTTATCCCTGCGCTGACCATGAAAGTAGTATCGCTCAAATTCGTAACATTTGCCCCCACCGTGATGCTGTAATCGGCTAACTTGCTGGCCGTTCCCGTCAAACTATAAGCTACTGTTATATCTGTCGCGGGCGCGGGGTTAAAAGTCAGGTTAAATAAACTGCCCACCGCCCCCGTCTCACTCGGCGCGGCCACATCTGAGGCCACACTGACCACAGGCTGCGTTGGCATTTGCCCCTCAATTATCGTAAGAATTTGGTCAGCCGCCACGTTAATGAAATTTTGCTCTTGCCCACTAGGCCATTTCACCGTGAGCGTCGTTACTTTACTATCCGCGCCCAAGCCAAATTGTAATATATCACTATTTTGGCACATAAAATTCATGCCGTTGTTTTTATTACGAAATTGTTGCCCCACCGTCGCACTTTGCAACGTCACTTTCGCCCCAATCCCCTGCCGATTACTGGTTGTGCCAATCAAATTCACTTGTAACCAATGATTACTATTACCAAGATTGCGATAGAGCTTCTGCGGCCCATCCATGTACCGATTGCGCCCATCCTTCACCACATACAAATCCACAAAACCATTATGGTCATAATCACCCCACGCGGCACAGTCATCATATCCTTGCACCGCATTAGTCACCCCCGCCGCCGCCGCCACATCGGTAAAACTCCCGTTATGATTATTACGATACAGTAAGTTAGGCTCATTCCCCTGAGACACATTGCCCGAATTAACCACATATAAATCTAGCCAACCATCATTATCGTAATCCAACCATGTCCCCGATTGGCTATCGGCAGGGCTATTCACTCCCGCAATCGCATTACCAATTAAGGTAAATGTACCATCTCCATTGTTCTTATATAGCGCATTATTACGCCTTGCTTGACCCGCCAACGAGTCAACGGAAAACAGTTCCACTTGGGTAAAGGCCGCGCTGGTACGAATTTGCCCTTGTGAGGCAGACTCATTGCTCACCCGAAACCGCCATTCATTCGTTGCCAAATCTTGCCAAATAAACACCCCACTGCTAGTGCCAGGCGTATAACTAGGCTGCCCTTGCCCCCCTGCCGCGCCGCTGGTTAAAGTAAAAGGCAAGGCGACAGGATGGGTTTTATTCACCCCAATGTAAATCTCACTCAAAGCCACTTCGGGGTCGCCATCACCCGTCAAGACATCAAATGTCACTGCCGCACCATCAGCCACCGTAAAATTAAAGCCATCTTCTTCATTAGAAGTGAGCAATGTATAGGTCATACTTTGAGTCGCTTGCTCTAGGTTATCAAAAAAAGTATATCGCCCACAAGAGACATATAAATCTAAATGACCATCATTGTTATAATCGCCAAAATCGCCGCCCCAACAACGGAATGAAGAGCCACCGCCTAACAGCCCCTTATTATCCGTCGAGTCAAACGTACCGTCACCATTATTACGAAATAGTTTTATATCTTGCTCCCCCGTCAAAACCACATCCATGTCGCCATCATTATCGTAATCAGCCCACGCCCCGCCATAAGCCGACAAAGGATTGGTCGTTGCCCCCGCCACCATCGGCACGCCCGTAAACTTCCATTGACCATTTTGCCCTGGGCCATCATTGCGAAAAATTATATTGGGCTTAGAATTGGTTTCATTCCCCTTGAATAAATCCAAATCGCCATCATTATCCACATCAATCCAGCTACATGTTCGCCCCCGTCCGCCCAAATCATCTAACTGTCCGCTGGTGTCCCGCTTAAATGTACCGTCACCTTGATTAACATAAAAGGGTGTTATCTGCAATTGGGCGTTGGTCACATATAAATCCAAGTCGCCATCATTATCAAAATCGCCCCAACATGACCCATGCATATCTCGAATCGGCGTGCCATTAGGCGGAAATACTCCGTCACGCTCCGACGGCGGAAAGATATTTGCGCTATCATACATATTGGTAAATGTACCATTTCGGTTATTAAGATAAATCCCTGGTGCATCCTGAAAATGATGATTACCAAATATATCCAACCAGCCATCCCCATTATAATCGCCCCAGGACGAGCCAAATTGCGCCCCCGTAAAGGTCAGGCCCGTCGCATCGGTCACATCTTCAAATTTCGTAATGGGTTTTGGGGCCTGAGCCAACGGCGCAGCCTGAGATAATAACGGCATAACGGTTTTTGAAACTATCACGATAATAAGGATAGTTAGAGCTAAATTAACAATGAGTTTAAGTAAAGTGGTTTTCATCTGTCAAAACTCCTTATACTGCGTATCGAATGAAAATGGCACTTTTGGCGTAGGAGTCCGCAATTATTTGCGGGCTGTCCGCAAAGGATTGCGGACTCCTAATGGTCATCATAA
>JAIFLK010000222.1 GCA_020049115.1 Chloroflexota bacterium
TTCATCCAAATGCCGCCCTCTGGCACAAAATTAACCAACTTTGCCATCAGCAACATCAGTAACTTTTCGGCCATGGTGACATGAAAGATTTGTTTATTATCATCTAAAACTAGCTTGCCATCCATCCCCAACTGTTTGACCCATTCGCTAATCCGTTCATCTTTTTCAGGCTGAAAGGCGATAGTATCATAATAATCGCTTAAAATAGCTTGATACGGTTTAATGCGATAAGGCACATTGGCAATGCTGAATATCGGACGATTGAGCATGGTTTCTACCCGTCCTGGGTGAAATTTAGCCGAGACCTCTAACAATTTATCTAAGTAGATAATTTGGTGGTCACTCCAATAACCAATGTTGGCCCAGGGGTCTTCGGGGTCAGGCGTTTCCCACTCAATGCCTTCGCGGGTAATACGATAAGGATTATAACCGTCAGCAGTCGTGGCATTAAGAAACTTACAAATAACACTTTCACTAAAAGCAGGATAACTATATAACAATGGCTCCCAATTTTGGAAAATATCGCGCCAATTGCCTTGATAATCCAGCCGTTGCGTGCCGTCAGCATGCTTAATGTTAATGGAAAATTTATTCCAGGGGCGGCTAGGGTCGCCATGCCGCCGACTAAAGGTGAGGGGGAGATATTCATAACCCAGTCGCTCTAGGTCGGCTGAGTTATGTTGAGTCACTTGGGTTAATAACTCTTCCAACTCAATGGTCTCAGGCAAATTCGCCCAAAAATCAGGGTATTTGGTGAGCATGGCCCTGTTTCTGACCCGCACAAAGGCTTGAAAATCAGCCTTGTCAATCTGATAATTATTGGCAAAAATACCGCCGCGCATGGTGTTGAAGAGCGCATTTGCCACATGATGAGCCGTAGTCAGGCGGTCTGCGGTAGATTGCAGCCCATCAACCCGCCCCATAATCTTGACCAAATCCAAGCTAGATTGCTCAATATCGGCCATGACCGAGCTTAATAGGTCATTTTTATCGCCCTGCAATAAATTAAGCAACGTTGCGATATTGACGCGGTTTTGATTAAGGTCAGCCACAATATGCCAAACTTTTTCTCTTTCCAACGTAAACTCTGCTTGAATCAGATAAGCCCCGCGCCGCCCCCGCACATCACGTTCAGGCGTAATGCGCCCTGTGCGCCGAAAGGTATCGAGTTGATTAACCGAGAGCAAATAATTGGCCGCGTCAAAACCCATTTGCCAAACGGTGGTTGCTTGGAGCGACTCACTCGGTTCGGCTAAATCGGTCAAGGTAGAACTCAAGGCGAAAATACCTAGCCCCGTTTTTGGCTCAAGTTCGTTCCGTTTATAGCCATTGAGCAAATTGCTAAAATTATTTTGAAGTTGCGTGGTCGCGCCATAGGGCAATATATTTTGTAAGCCATCCAGCAAATTAACCTGACATGCATCGCTCTGATTGGTCAGCCAACTGCTTTTAACAAAGCCAAAACGGTCACTCGTGCGCCACGCATAGCGATAGGTCAGCTGTAAATCATGGTTAATCTCTTCAAAAAGCAGCTTATCGCCATAGACATTTTTGTAAATATTACGAGTTAGACGATAGAGACCCTCATGACGCTTTGAAAATAGCTCCCACAAAGAACAACGTTCCCCGCGCTGCACCCGCAGGATGGTTTTATTGCCCGCATTTTCGTGATTTTCTGTTACTTTGTCAACGGTGTAATAAGGGAACAACGCCGACTCTGAGTTGATGCGTCCCGCCGTTAGCCCGCCCGTACTGGAAATAAATAACCAGTGGTTAGAACGGCTGACGATGCTCATAAAAAATGGGGGCATATTGTCATAATTACTAATACGATAATATTCTTCCCCCAACATGGTAAGATATTCACCCTCGATGGGGGCTTCATTCAACTGATATGGATGGTTGCCCACGTAAAGGGGCTGAGTTTGGATATTCATAATAAAGCAATTTCACCTGTAAATAATTGGGTGATGGGCTGGCTTAAGCGATTATAAGGTTCAAAACCTTATTAGGACTTACGCAAAAGCTAAGTCTACCCCCCTTAATCCCCCCGACATCGGAGGGAGATTTTGCGCCCTTTCCTACGTAGGAGAGGGTTGGGGTGAGGTGTTTGCGTAAGTCCTACATATAATTGCTGGCCTTATCAGCTAAAAATTTACAGGCGGAAAAATATTCTCCTTGAAAGCGATTTCGTTGATTTTACTCCATGTTGGGAAAAATGGCAATATCCAATTTATGGTTGTTTGTGTAATCATTTTAATAATATTTCAATTGACATCGTTTTCAAATATGATTATAATTTTCCCCATGCAAAAGAAAGAAATCATTACTATTCACGATATTGCCCGTAAAGCGGGTGTTTCTCCTAGTACCGTTTCACGGGTGATGAATAATACCGTTCCTGTTGCTGACAATAAACGGGAGGCCGTTTTAGCGGCAGTGGCAGCCCTCAATTATCGCCCTAATATTTTGGCGCAAAATTTAGTGCGGGGGCGGTCAATGGCGATTGGGATATTGACCCAAAATATTGCCAGCCCCTTTTATGGTGAAATTCACCAGGGGATTGAGCAAGGGTTGAAAGATAGTGGTTATCACCCCTTATTTGTCGTTGGTAATTGGCATTTGCCCGAAGAATTGGTGGCCCTAGAAACACTGACCATGCGCCAAGTGGATGGTATTATTATGTTAGCGGGAACTATTCCTGATGAACGAGTGAGGCAAGTTGCGGCTACCACGCCCTTAATTATGGCGGGACGGTGGGTGAAGGGGTTAGAGCAACAATGTTTACAAATTGATAATATTAAGGGGAGTTATGAGGCAACATGTCATTTGCTCCAACTGGGGCATCGGCGGATTGTGCTTCTTCAAGGGGTGCTTAACCATGGAGATGCAGTAGAACGGCGATTGGGATATGAACAAGCTATGCGAGAGGCAAACCTAGAAATTGACCCCCAATTAATCATTGATGGGCAATTTACGCGCCAATCAGGGCTGTTAGCTGTAGAACAATTACTCAACCGCAACGTTTTTTTTAGCGCGATGTTTGCCATGAATGATGAAATGGCATACGGGGCGCGCTTAGTTTTATATCGGCGTGGCTTGCGGGTGCCAGAAGACATTTCCATCATTGGTTTTGATGATACCGTACAATCGGCTTACACCACCCCCCCCTTAACCACCATTCGTTACCCTATGTTTGAGATGGGGCTACAAGCCGCGCAAGCGATATTAAAGTTAATTCAGGGTGAGACGGTCATATTGCCCCTCTTACCCACCCAATTAATCGTGCGGGAATCCACCGTGAGGTATCATCAATAGAACTTTCGCAATTGCGCGGTTTACCCCCCTTAATCCCCCCGACATCGGGGGGAGACTTTGCTCCCTCTCCCATATAGGAGAGGGCTGGGGTGAGGTGTTGGCGAAAGTCCTAATTAATAGAAACTGTGGGGGGTTGACTATTTTTCAAATAGGCGAGTTGGAATTTGCCTTTTAGCCCATTTTACGTAAAATGGGGTAGTACAACTGAAACGGGGCGGTGGTGGAATGGCAGACACAGGGGACTTAAAATCCCCCGAGGCTTATACCCTCGTGTGGGTTCGACTCCCACCCGCCCCATAAAAAAGAGCAACCAAAAAGCCAACCTAATTTTAGGTTGGCTTTTTGGTTTGGCGCAACTCAAGCCTATGCCCTCGCACGGTGTGTACATTAGAGTTTATACCGATTAAAAAATTGTGGTCATTTCGTAGGGGCAATGCCTTGTGCTTGCCCTGTTTTGGGCAGGGACAAGCCCTGGGACAAGCCCTGCCCCTACGAAAATCGTTAAATCGGTATAATGTCTATTACACATTAGCCACTTTGTAGGATTGACTTTTAGCCAAGTTCGTTATATATTCTCAAAATTCTATCGGTAGCAACTTGAGTATAGTTAAAAAGGATACAAAATGAAACCATTAGAGAGAGTCAAAAAAATTATAGCTCTAGCTTTAATCACGTTATTTCTTTTTAATTTAACCTCGTCTGCTCAAGCGCAAGGTGGTGGTTCAAATCAGGCGATTAAATTTGAACATCTGACGATTGAAGATGGGTTGTCCAGTAATTTTACATATGCTGTTTTACAAGATAAGCAAGGGTTTATGTGGTTTGGAACGAGAGATGGCGGTTTGAGTAAATATGATGGGGCTGAGTTTACAACTTATACCCATGATTCAGAGAATCCCAATAGTATGGGTAATAATTATGTTTGGTATCTTTTGGAAGATAGTCACGGAATGTTATGGATTTGTTTTTGGGGCGGTGGTTTGGATAGGTTTGACCCCGTTACTGAAACCTTTACCCACTATCAGCATGATGAAACGAAGCCTGACAGTTTAAGTAATAATTTGGTCTGGTCTGTTTATGAGGATCGTCATGGGACGTTGTGGGTGGCGACGGATGGTGGTTTAGATAAATTTGACCCCGTTCAGGGGACATTTATTCATTATCGCTATGACGCGAACAACCCGCAAAGCCTGAGTTCCAATTCACTCACTCAGATGGCTGAAAACCCCGCGGGACATTTATGGATTGGGACATACGGTGGTGGTTTGAATAAATTTGACCCCGTTAGTAATACGGTTGTGCGTTATCAACATGACCCCAATAAGCCTAATAGCTTGGGGAATGATTTTATTTGGTCTATTTATGTGGATGGTAAGGGTATCGTGTGGTTGGGAACTGAGGGCGGGATGGATAAATTCGACCCCGTTCATGAAACATTTACCCATTATCAACATGATAAAACAAAGCCTAATAGTTTGAGTCATGATACTGTTTCTGATATTTATGAAGACGATACGGGGATGTTATGGGTTAGTACGTTTAGTGGTCTGAATAAATTTGACCCGTTGAGTGAAACCTTTAGCCGTTATTTACATGACTCGACTGACCCAAATAGCTTAAGTAATGACTTCATTTGGTATATTGATGAAGATAATACGGGTACATTATGGGCTACGACAGATGGTGGGGTGAACAAGTATGACCCTGGGAGTGAACGTTTTGCCCTTTATCGGCATAACTCTGAGAACCCAACTAGTTTAAACAGTGATTTAGTTAATGCTATTTATGAAGATGATAAAGGGCTGCTTTGGCTCGGCACGAAAGGGGGCGGGCTGAATCGCTTTGACCGTGAGAGTCATAAATTTGTTCATTATCAACATGAGGCTGATAAGCCGAACAGTTTAAGTGATAATGATGTGATGGCTATTCAACCAGATAGTGACGGTATGTTGTGGTTAGCCACAGAAGGCGGCGGTTTCAATAAATTTGATTCGGTTCAGCAGAGCTTTACTCGCTATCAACATGACCCCAACAATCCCAATAGTTTGGATAATGACAATGTGGTTGATATGGATCTAGACTCGACAGGCACACTTTGGATTGGGACGTATGGCGGTGGTTTGAATAAATTTGACCCTAAAAACGAAATCTTTAAACATTACACTCAAGATGCAAGCAATCCCAATAGCCTGGCTTCGCTGTGGGTGCGAACGGTTTATGTCGATTCTAAGGGCTATGTGTGGGTTGGTTCGGAAGGGGCATTGAGCCGATTTGAGCCAAAAGGTGAAACTTTTACAAATTATTTACCCAATGATGCCATTGGCACAATTTATGAGGATAGTAGAGGTACCATTTGGATAGGCACAAACGATGGTTTAAACAAATTTGATAACTCAACCGAAACCTTTACCGTTTATCGTGAAAAGCAAGGTTTGGCGGGAAATGCGGTGAATAGCATTTTGGAGGACAATCATGGCTTGTTGTGGGTTGGCACTAATAAAGGATTGTCACGGTTTGACCCTCAACATGAAACATTCAGAAACTATGATGAGGGTGATGGGTTACAGAGTAATTTATTTTTGTTACATTCAGCGTATAAAGGCCGTAATGGGGAGTTATTTTTTGGCGGAGTGGGTGGTTTTAATGCCTTTTATCCCGACAAATTGACCGATAATCCCAATATACCCGTCGTCGTTTTAACCGACTTTCAGTTATTCAATCGGCCTGTTCCCATTGGCGGTGACTCTCCTTTATCACAGCATATTAATCGGGCTGACCAAATTACGTTGTCATATAACCAATCGGTGTTTAGCTTTAAGTTTGCGGCCTTGAATTATCGCGCTCCTCAGAAAAATCATTATGCTTACATGATGGCAGGTTTTGACCAAGATTGGACGTATGTAAACAGCAATCGTCGTTTTGCCTCCTATACCAACTTAGACCCTGGTAGCTATACCTTCAAGGTGAAAGCCTCTAACAATGATAATGTGTGGAATGAAGAAGGGACTTCGATTAAAATAACAATTGTGCCACCTTTTTGGCGAACCTGGTGGTTTCAATTGAGCCTGGGCTTATTGGCGTTTGGGGTGGTCTTTGGCGGCTTTACCTTGAGAACCCGCGCCATCGAATCGCAAAAACGCCATTTAGAAAAAGTGGTGGCTGAACGGACAGTTGAATTAGAGGCTCAAGCCCTTCAATTACAGGAATCGAAGCGGAATGCCGAGCAAGCGCGGGCGCGGGCTGACCAGGCTAATCAGGCTAAGAGTGAGTTTCTCTCCAACATGAGCCATGAATTACGGACACCGTTGAATGGCATTTTGGGCTATGCTCAAATTATCAAACGGCGACCTGATTTGGATAAAGAGTTACGCAATGGGTTAGATATTATTCACCAAAGCGGCGACCATTTATTAACCTTAATTAATGATGTGTTGGATTTGGCGAAGATTGAAGCCCGTAAAATGGAGTTATATCTTGCCCCATTACATTTGCCTAACTTTGTAGACGGGGTGGTGGGTATGATGTATCTGCGCGCCACCCAAAAAGGGCTAACCTTTACGCATGAAGCCTCCCCCAATTTGCCGACGGGGGTCATGGTTGATGAGAAACGTTTGCGGCAGGTGTTGCTTAATTTATTGGGCAATGCGATTAAGTTTACGGATAAGGGGCAAATTACGTTGCGAGTCAGCGAGGTGACGCATGCCCTGTCTGCACCAGAGACAGGGCATGCCTTGTCTCTACAGGGCCAGGCCCTCATTCGTTTTGAGGTAATTGATACGGGTGTGGGCATGTCGCCTGATGATGCGGCTAAAATTTTTACGGCCTTTGAGCAGGTGGGCGATACCAAAAAACGGGCTGAGGGGACGGGGTTGGGCTTGACAATTACTAAGCAATTGGTGGAGTTGATGGGCGGGGAATTGCAAGTTAAGAGTAGGCTGGGGGAAGGGACAACTTTTTGGTTTGAGGTGCCATTACCTTTAGAACAAGTCCATGAGGCTGATATTCATGGTAATCTGGTTAATCAAATTAGGGGCTATGAAGGAAAACGGCGCAAAGTTTTAATTGTAGATGATAACCTGAATAATCGCTTAGTCCTGACAAGTCTGCTTGAACCGTTAGGTTTTGAGTTAGCCCAAGCCGAAGATGGGCTGGCGGGTTTAGAGTTGGCGCAAGCGATGCAGCCCGATTTAATGATTACGGATTTGGTCATGCCGCGCCTGAACGGGGATAAGCTGATTGAGCTAGTGCGGGTAGACAGTACGTTGTCAAATACTAAGATTATTATGGTTTCGGCGAGTTCATACGATTTTAGTGAGCGTTTGAAGGGGATTACGAATAGTGATGGTTTTTTAGCCAAACCGATTGATATTAACCGTTTATTCGGTATGATGGTGGAGGTGTTGGGCTTGACTTGGCTCTATGATGACGCGCCAATGATTGAGACTGCATCTATGGCTGAGTTGGTGTTGCCTCCAGCAACTCAGTTGGAGGCGTGGTATAAGTTAGCCGAAGTGGGTGATTTGCTGGAAGTGGAGGAGCAAGCCCTCGCTTTGGCAAAAGCAGCCCCCCAATATCAACCCTTTGTGACAGAATTATGTGAGCAAACGGCCGCGTTTAAGGTATCAAAAGTAATGGCTTTTTTGGAACAGTTTGTAAAAAATGAGGAACATCATGGCTGATTCAAGTTCATTTCAAATAGACCCTAAAGAATATCAAATTTTAGTGGTAGATGATACGCCGACCAATTTGAAAGTAGTTATCAATTATTTACGCACCTACGGTTTTAAACTCTTGATGGCCGATGACGGCGAAAGTTGTTTGAAACAGGTTAAAATACGCCATCCTGATTTAATTTTGCTAGATGTCATGATGCCTGGCATGGACGGCTTTGAGGTCTGTCGGATTTTGCAGGCCGATGAAATGACCCGTCAAATTCCTATCATTTTCATGACGGCCTTGAGTAATGAAGCCGATAAAGTGAAGGGTTTTGAGGTCGGGGCAGTGGATTATATTACGAAACCAATTCAACAAATGGAAGTGTTGGCGCGAGTGAATACCCATTTGCGGATTCAACGGCAAGCGCGCGAATTACAACAAGCTAATCAAAAATTGATTCAACTTAATGCAGATAAAGATAAATTCTTCTCCATTGTGGCGCATGACCTGAAAGGGCCATTTATGCCATTGTTAGGTAATGCGGAGTTGCTGACGGAAATGGGCGATGTATTACCGCCTGCTGAGGTGAAGCAATTAGGGGCGGCCATTCAACGGACGGGGCGTAATGTATTTAGTTTATTAGAAAACTTATTGGCTTGGGCGCGGTTGCAAATGGGGCGCATGGAATATAGTCCACAACTGTTAGATATGAGTGACATCGCCATTAAAAATGTAGAATTATTATCAGGTAACGCGGCGATTAAACAAATTGATTTGCGTAATGAGGTGAAGGCGGAGACGTGGGTTTATGCCGATGAAAATATGTTAGATACAGTAATACGTAATTTAATCAATAACGCCTTGAAATTTACGCCGCAAGGCGGACAGGTGACGATTGCGGCGCAATTAGGAATTAGGAATTGGGAATTAGGAGTTGATTCATTTGTAATTCCTAATTCCTCACTCCTAATTCCTAATTACATTGAGGTTTCTGTTGCGGATACGGGGGTGGGCATGAGCGAGGAGACGCGCCAGAAATTATTTAAACTAGACCAACATGTGACCACCGTTGGCACAGGCCATGAAACGGGGACGGGGTTGGGCTTAATCATTTGTCAGGAAATGGTTATCAAAAGTGGCGGACGGATATGGGTGGAGAGTGAGGTGGGGCGGGGGACGACGGTTCATTTTACGGTACAATCAAATGGTAGATGAATATAAACAAAAAACGGCCTAAATTTAGGCCGTTTTTTGTTTGCTCAAGAACGCTATTTAACTAGCACTCACTAATGTACGGGTAATAATGGCTTCAAGTTCATCGCCCCGTTTATTTTTGCTTTTAACGCCTTTTTTGCTATCCCCGTTTTCATCGGGCAGATCTTGAAAAAGGGAGAAAGCCGCAGCCATGGCTGTCACCATTGGCTCATCGTCATTTATCTGAACAGGAGCTTCTTGTTTTTGTGGCGCAGGGCGGCGGGGTTGGCGGTTTTCCTGCGGCGGCACAAATTTATTGGCTATTTCTTTAGGTGGTGGTGGGGGCAATAAGGCTTTGATAGATAAATCTATTTGTCGCTTCTTTTGGTCAACTTTCAACACCTTAATTTTAACAGGGTCGCCCACTTTCAACACTTCTTGGGGATGATTAATATATTCATGGGTGATTTCCGAAATATGAACTAACCCTTCACGTTCACTTTCCACATCAATAAACGCGCCATACGACTCAAGTCGGGTCACAACCCCTTCAAGTTCATCGGCATCCTTAATATCTTTTAGCCGTAATTTAACGGGCTTTATCATGGTTAAGCTGATGCGTCCCCGTTTTTTGTCCACTTTCTTAACCCAAACTTCTACATCTTGGCCTTCACTCACCACATCACTCGCATTTTCAACTTTATGACGAGCTAATTGTGAAATATGAATTAAGCCATCTTGGGCTAAACCTAAATCAACAAAGGCCCCAAACTCAGTAATATTTTTTACTTTGCCCGTCATATATTGACCTTTTTGCAAGTTCATAATCGACTCTTGGTCAATTTGAGATTTCTTGCGGCGGCGTTTCTTTTTGGGTTGGTCACTTTTCACTGCTTGGGCTTCACCGGATTCAGCCGATAAAGTGGCCTCTGTTTGGGTAGATGTTACTTCTGTGGCAACTTCGCTAACAGGTACTTCTGATTCAGCAGGGGCATCTTCAGCTTGAACAACGACATCATCCGATGTAGCAATTATTTCAGGTTCTGAATTAACCTCTGTAATAGGTTCTAGTTTTTCTTCATCAATGGGTAAATTTTCTTGGCTCATAAATACTCTCCACTCCTATAGACACCCATACCATGGGGTCAAATTTAATAGCCTACGATTATACCATAGCTGTTCCCTTACAGGCAAATAATGAGGTTATGAGGTTAATTATTGCTGTAAACATTCAAGAGCCAAAGCATGTAATATTGAGTTATGTGAGGCTAAAACCGCGAATCTGTCGGTGAGATTATTGATGTGTGGTAAGGAATTACCTGCTAAATCAGTGATTAAACCGCCAGCTTCCGTAATTAATAGCGCGGGAGCTAAAAAATTTTCAGGGGTTAGGGTATGACGCGCATCAATATGAAGGGGACATTTGCCCATTGCTACCATAACCAAAGCAATGGTTGCCGCCCCAAAACTACGCACACCACGCGTTTGGTTCAGCAGGTGATTAACAGAAGGTTGCATTATGTAATGATTCAAATCACAACTAATGAGTATATCGGCCAAATTTCTGGTGGGTAGTGGCTGAATAGGTTCACCATTAAAAAAAGCCCCGCCATTTTTTTGCGCCCACCATTTTTCTTGGGTGAATAAATTGCCAATGAAGGCATATTCAATGGTCTCAACGGCTAAAGGCGCATCCGCTGGGCTTAGACTAATCGCCATGCCTGCGGGAGCTAATCCCCGTGCGAAATTTTCCGAGCCGTCCACGGGGTCAAGTACCATCGTGAATTGAGGCGACCCCGACCCAAATTGGCGCGGCTCACCTTCCTCTGATAGTAAGATAACACTATAAGGAAATTCTTTTTGTAAATAAGCACAAACCGCCTCATCAGCCGCCAGGTCAAACCATTTCACCTCATCTCCTTTGGCGTTATGTTGGCTGCCCCGCCATGTTTTGGGAGGGGGTTGGCTTACAACTTGTGACACTGCGATAAAAAGTTGATGTAAGTGGGGGAATATTTTATTGGACAACATGAATGTTTCCTTAATCGTGGTACTTACAGAGTCCAAAATGTTAGATTTGACTGTCAAATCTAACATTTTGGACTCCGTAAGCGAAAGCCTATATGGTTCAAAATTAGTTTATAACACAACAAAAATGGTCTTTCAAAATTATCTACTAAGATTCGACAAATATCAAAGTTTGGTGTAATATCGGGGCTATCTTCATAGGTAGTTAAAAAATGAAGTTCCTCTTTATAGATGTTCTAAAATCGTTTGAGAAATTCTTCACAATTGAATTGACAAATTATATCATCAAATGGTATAATTGGCCTATAAAACCGTGAAGAAGCCTCCGCAGCCTTTCAAACATTTTTTTTTAGCCATGCAAATTAGTGGCACATTACAATGTCCAGTCATTGGGATTGGTGTTGGCGTGTGGCTAGATGGTCACTTTGGTACAACTCCCTGGTTAATGTTTACCTTACTCTTAGGGACGCTCATTTTCTCCGCTTATTCAATATATCGTGCGATACAGTACGATCAAAAATCACACCGAAGCAAAGGATAGCTATGGATAAACTAAAATCATCACTGCCATATATTATTGGGGCGATTGTGGTCATGGGTTTAAGTACGTTTTTGCCGACTGAACAACCTATCATTTCGGTTAAAGCAGAGCATTTATTTTGGCTTGGTCCGTTGAATGTCACTAATTCTATGTTGACCTCTTGGTTAGTTATTGTGATTGCAGTGGGTGGATTTGTGATTGGCTTACGCAATATGCAACTTAACCCATCGGGCTTCCAGAATTTCCTAGAGTTCCTCTATGAAAGTTTATATCAATTAACTGAAAATGTGGCAGGAACGAAACATGCGGCGAAATTCTTTGCTTTACCCGCGACCATCTTCATCTATGTTATTCTCTCTAATTGGTTAGCTTTATTCCCTGGCCTTCCGTTGATGGGCGTTGGTTTGTGTGAAGAACATCATATTGAGGCTAAAGCGGGAGCAACAGAGCATAAAGAGGAAGCAGCTGCTGTAGCCAAATGGTGGAAAACTTGTGAACCAGGCCAAGTCATTGTCCCCTTTCTCCGTTCCCCTAGTGCTGATTTGAATAATACATTATCTTTGGCTTTGGTTACTCAAGTTCTAGCCCAAATTTTTGGTATCACAATTTTAGGTGTGGGCGGTTATGCTGGCAAGTTCTTTGTAACTCACAAAATGACTTCGGCTAAGAGTGGGGGAGAATTTGCCCTCGGTATTATTGATTTTCTGGTGGGTTTGTTAGA
>JAIFLK010000166.1 GCA_020049115.1 Chloroflexota bacterium
CGCAACCCAATTTGCATGACCCTGATTTGCTCAATGATCGAACTATTAGTTATGAACATCGACTGATAACGGGTGATTATTATCCCGAAGCTGACTTCAATGAAATGTTAGGCTATTATCAGGATACATTGTTACAAAGTTATTTGCTCTTTCCCATTGGTTCATTGCGCTGTTTGCAACGATTACAAAAATTAACGCAAGGGCGGTTTATCATCATTTCTGCCGATAAAGGCTATCACCGTGAAGATGACCTTTTCTTTCGGGGCGAGCCTGGCCTAGCCAAGCATGGCAGCTTCTCCATGATGGTCAATTATCACGCATTGGGACAATATATTACAAAACAAGGCGGGCAATTTATTGCCACCGATTATCCCCACACAAATTTAGATGTGTGTGTCTCTTTGTTAGGCCAGCAAAATTACGCTGAAACGCGCCAAGCGTATCAATTTGCCATTGAGCAGGGCGGGCCAGACGAATTTTTTACCCTTAAGAAAGGGTTAGAGAGTTACCATGATAAACTAGAATTGCCGCAAATTTTGGCCTATTTGCGGCTGAGTGGCTGGGATAGCCAGCTATTTTTGACCTGTTTTGAAACCTTGCGAAATAAATTAGAGGATGTTACGCCGCGCCTGAAAGAGCAATTGCATGACGCGGTGCCGCAAATTTGGCAAAATTATTACCATCTCGGTGAGGCTGATGATGTGCCATTTTTCTTGGGCATGTTGCTCTATGGCTTGGATTATAACAGCGAGGCAATTGCTTATTTGAAACTTTCCTTAAAATTTTATGGCCCCGATGTGCGGACGTTGTATAATCTTGGTTTGTGTTATCATGACTTGCATGACTTTAAGACGGCGTTAGATTATATGCAGCAAACGCTGGCTCTGGAGGCTGATTTTGAGCCTGCCCAGGTGATGCGGGGGAAAGTGGAGAAACAATTACATTTACTTAAGAAATAACGTTAATTCTGCTTGCAACTCATGCCATACATGTTCACAATCCCACACCAATTGAGCCATTTTATCCCAATCTAACTCAAATGAGTAAGCGTGGCGAAATACATGGCGAAAATTCATGTACATTTTGAGTTGTATCCGAGATGTTTCAGAAATTACGGCTGAACGATGTTCATTGGAAGATACCATCACATTTAATAATGCGCTATGTGAGGCTGAACCTGTGGGCAACCCACCATCAATTCCAATGGCAATGCGCTTGAAAATGTTTTCTACGCCCGTATAAAAAGAATGTAACATGGTTGCTAAAGCAGCCGTTTTTACAAAATCAGGGGGAGATTGAACTGACTCAGCTACCACTGAACGATATAATTGTAATAATTGGTCAATTTGAGCCGATTCAACCATAATTTGTTCTTGAATCTCAAGCCACATAACGTAATCTCCCTTTCTGTTTAAGGTAACGCGTAAAAGGCGTATCCATATCCAAATCAATTAAATCAAAGGGACATGGTAAAATATCCTGAATTTGCCCCATCACTTGAAAAAAGAGGGTGGGCTTAAGCCCGATGACCGCAAAATCCACGTCAGAATCAGCGCGCATTTTACCTTGAGCCGCTGACCCAAAGAGATAAACTGCTTGTGTTCCTACTGATTTAAAGAGTGCCGCCGCTTTTTGGATAGCTTCATATAGCTTAACTTCTGATATATCTTCAATCTCCAACTCAGGTTGTGTTATTAACATGGCTTGAATGGATTGACCACTTTCTAGCATTTTTAATAGCTCATTGATAGTCAGGCGTTTACGATGGCCCATCATTGGTTCTAAATATAGGGTAGGGTTTACAACAAAGTTGTCCATGAGATTCATCTCCTTTATTTTTAGCCAAAATTAAGCAGTCAACTCCTTTCAAAGTATAATCACCTTAAGTTATTTTGCAAAAATACAATTCAGATACACCTACATGGTGGTCGCCCAGTAAATTGGGGTTGATTTATACGCCAATCACATGTAAAGGTTAATGAGTCGGCACCCCATGTTCAACAGAACATGGGGCGTTTTTTTTTGATGGGCGCACTAACGGTTATTTATCGCGAGATGTGGTATAATAGGGTAGCGAGTTGATGTAACCCTACGCTAACCCTACGCTAAACAGGTGGTAAATTGTGGGTTTTAGGGGTAAAATGGTTTTGGCTAATGGGATATAATCTAAAGGAAAAACGCTGTCGTGAGTATTATAATGCAATCTCTAGTAATGAATATTGGCAAGAAAAAATTTAGGCTCATTTATTGGCCCAATAAATAAGGCTAAATTTTTATAAATTTAACGATATTTTACCATGAAACAACTTTCTCGCTTACCCAAATTTTTAATTCTCGCTTTATTAACCTTAGCAGTCATGCTAAATTTAACCAGCAGCCTTGCCACGTTGCCCGCACAAGCGGCGATTCCGAGTGATTTGATGCCGCCGATTGTGGTGAGTAGCCTGCCAGAGGCGGGCTTTGAGCAACCTTTGAATGAGCCAATAACGCTTAAGTTTGACCAGCCCATGGATAGAGCAAGTGTGGAAAAATCCTTTGCCATTGAACCTGGGGCGGCGGCGGATGGGACGTTAACGTGGTTGGATGACCAGACCATGACCTTTCAATTTAAGGCGGGGTTCAAACGGGGCGAGCGGTATCGGGTGCGCTTGTTGGAGACGGCGCAAAGCCAAAAAGCCACGCCCATGAACCGTCCTTTTGAGTTACGTTTTAGTGCGGTGGGTTTTTTAGAGGTGGCGAAGGTCTCTCCTGCTGATGGTGATATTGAGATTTTAGCCGATACAACGGTTACGGTGGCCTTTAATCGCCCTGTCGTAGCCTTACAAGGAATTAGCCAAACCACAACGGCCAATATCATTGAATTTACGCCCCTCGTAGCAGGAACGGGGGCATGGCTGAATACGTCGATTTACCAATTTACCCCAAGTGGGGAGGGTTTTAAGCCCGCGACGGCGTATACGGCGCAGATTGCTGGCTTAAGCGATGTGTCAGGCATGGCAGAGTTGGCGGAGGCGTATCGGTGGCAATTTAACACCATTACACCTGCGGCTATTGGTAGTTTGCCTGCGGAGGCGGATTTATATGTTAGCCCGACTCCAGTGATAACGATAGCTTTCAATCAAGCCATGAACCGCGCCAGTGTGGAGCAAAATTTGCAACTTATGGCAACGAAAACAGGTAAACCTGTGACTTTAACTGATTTTAAGTGGCGAAATGGCAGCATGGTATTGGTGCAATTGGATAAAAATGGTAATTATCTGACGAAGGAGGGGTATTATGATACCTGGACGGGCGGCCCGACGGAACTTGGCGTGGAGACGGTGACGTTTAGGCCGTCTGAACCGTTACAACTTGAGACGGCATATCGTGTCACTTTGCCGAGTGGGACGGCGGGTAAATTGGCGGGCGCGCGCACGGCGACGGATTATGAGGCCAATTTTACCACGACTCCTGCGCCAAAGGTTGTTAGCACAACCCCTGAAAATGGGGAAGATTTTGTGGAGACTATGTGGTTTATCTCCATTGAATTTAATGCGCCTATGTCACCTGAAAGTGTGGTTTTGGGCAAAAATTTAACGCTGGAATATGGCGTTGATGGTGAGCCTGCGGCCATGTTGACGGCAACGCAGGTTTATAGCTCTTGGGGTAATGAAAATAAATCACTCAGTCTTAACATTCCCGCGCAATATAACACGAACTATACCATGACTCTGAGTAATAAAATTACAGGGCGTTATGGTCAGCCGTTAAGCCCAACGGTAGTTACCTGGAAAACCTTACGTAAAGCCGCCGCGATTCGCTTCCTGAGTCCGCGTGTGGGCATGTATAATGGTTACGATAGCCCGCGCCTTTATTTAACTTTACGTAATATGAATAAAGTTAATTTTAAATTGGCGCGGCTTTCATGGGCGGATTTTCTTAAGCTGGCGGTAGGCGATTGGTACAATAATTGGCAATCTTACAAAGCTAACCCGAAACAGGTGGTGCGCCAATGGAGTTTGGAGGCCCAGCCCGAAGCCTATAAAAACTATGTGTATGAAGTTGGGTTGACCGAGAAAGAAACTGAAACTTTAGAGCCAGGGGTTTATTATTTGGAAGGGCTGCCTGCTGAGGGTGCGATTTTCCCTGACGCGCAAGGTGAATCCTTTGATAATAGTGAGGCGCGTGTTTTGTTGCTCGTGAGTAAATATAACGTGACCTTTAAATCATCTAATAATAGTGTCTTGGCTTGGGTGACGGATTTGCAAACGGGGCAGCCCGTGGCGGATGTGCCGATAACCTTCATGGCGCAGCCGTCGGAAGGGGCGATGCAAAAATTGGGTGAGGTTAAGAGTGACGCGCAAGGAGTGGCTTTTTTGAAACATTCTGGGGTTTCAAATGGCTATTCGAGTTATTTGGCCGTGACGAGTCCTCGTGATAAATTGGGGGCTGATTTTGCGCTCAGTTTGAGTGACTGGCAAGATGGAATTAATCGTTATGATTTTAAGGGGGTGAATGTCGAGGATTGGCTACAACCTTACAATGGTCATCTTTATACTGACCGTAATATTTATCGGGCGGGGCAAACGATTAATTTCAAGGGGATTGTGCGGGCGGATAATGATACGAAATATAGTTTGCCGCCTGCTACCAAGAACGTAAAAGTTCAAATTATGGATGGACAATCTAATACCGTCTATGAAGAAATGTTACCCTTAAATAGTCAGGGCAGTTTTGATGACTCGTTTGTGTTGAGCGAGGGGGCGGGGCTGGGTGGTTATTCGATTCAGGCTAATTTAGATGATAAATGGTATAGTTACAGCAGTTTTAATGTTGCGGCCTATCGTAAGCCTGAGTTTTTGGTCTCGGTGGCAACGGATAAGGCGGAATATGCCCATAATGACCCCATTAAAGTGACGGCCTCGGCGGAATTTTTTGCGGGGGGTGCGCTCTCGGTGGCGGCGGTGCGTTGGACGGTGATTGCGAATGATTACATATTTAATTATCAGGGCGCGGGGCAGTATGATTTTGTGGATGCTGACCCATTCAGCATGAGCGATTATAACGGCATGTTTGGGCAAGAAATTGCCTCTGGTGTGGGCGTGACCGATAACGCGGGGCGATTTACGTTTGATTTGCCTGCTGATATTACGGCTAATCGTAATAGTCAGGAATATACGATTGAGGCAACGGTGACGGGGCTGAATAATCAGGAAGTGTCTCATCGGGTTAATGTGACGGTTCATAAAGGGGATTTTTATGTCGGTTTGCGCCCTAGTCAATACATTGGCGTGGCGGGGGAGGCGAATCAGGTGGAGTTGTTGGCGGTGGATTGGCAGAGTAAACCCATTGCTAATCAGGCGGTGGAGTTGATTTTTGCCGAGCAACAATGGTATAGTGTGCAACGGCAAGAGCCTGAGCCAACGCAACCCAGTGATAGTTTTTATTGGGATAATTTGGTGGATACGGTGGCGGTTTTCACCTCTACCGTGACCACCGATGCACGCGGCGAGGCTAAAGCGACCTTTATGCCTAAAAATGGTGGCTCTTATAAGGTCTATGCCCGCGCGGTGGATAAGAATAAACGGCAGATTTTCTCGGCGACCTATTTATGGATTAGTGGCGGTGGTTACATTAATTGGGGTCAAGCCAATGATGACCGTCTTGAGTTGGTGGCGGATAAAACGGAATATAACGTAGGGGAGACGGCGCAAATTTTAGTGCCGCATCCTTACAGCAGCACGGTGCGGGCGTTGGTGACGCTGGAGCGCGGCCATGTTTATAGCTACTCGGTGGTCACGCTGACGACCAATAGCGACCAGTTGCCCATCACAATTACGGAAAGTTTAGCTCCTAATATCTATGTGTCAGTAGTGGTGGTGCAGGGTTCTGGCCCTGCGCCTGACCCCGCGCGGGTGAGTCGTTCTCAGAAAATATTACCAAGTTTTAAGATTGGCTATGTGAATCTGCCGATTAATTTGGCTGAGAAGAAATTAGATATTGTCATGACTCCCAATAAAGCGAAAGGTGAAACTTATCTGCCTGGTGAAACGGTTTCTTACAATGTCAAGGTCACGAATCAAGGTCGCCCTGTTAAGGCGGAGTTGTCATTGGCTCTGATTGATAAGGCCGTATTAACGTTAGCTCCCGAAATATCGGGTCAATTGCTGGAGACGTTCTGGCGGCAACGGGGTTTGGGCGTGCAAACGGGTAGCCCTTTAACATTGGCGGTTGACCGTATCAATCGGGTGATTGATGCGAAAAAAGGTGGCGGTGGTGGCGGTGAATCTTTTGGGATTGATAGTGTTAGGGAAAAATTTGCTGACGCGCCGTTATGGGTGGCTCATTTTGAAACAGATGAGCAGGGGCATGGCTCGGTTGAAGTTACGTTACCTGACAATTTAACTTCATGGGTGTTGATTGGTAAAGGGGTGACGGGCGCGGATACGCGCGTGGGTGAAAGTCGAGTGGAAATTGTTACGACTAAACCAATTATTGTGCGTCCCGTAATGCCCCGTTTCTTGGTGACGGGCGACCAGGCACGCGCTGGTATGGTAATTCAGAATAATTCGTTAGATATGATGGAGGTGTTGCCTTATTTTGAGGCTCCAGGGTTGACGGTTAAAGCGGTTAAGCCCACCGAAACTATTTCGCTGAAAGCGGGTGAGCAGGTGAAAGTGGAGTATGATTTGGTTGCGCCAACGGTGATTTCAACCACGAGCGAAACCCAAACGGTTAAAGTGACTTTGGCGGCTAAAGTGCAAGGGGCAGGCAATCAAAATGACGATGCTTTAACTTTTGAGTTGCCAATTTATCACTTGAGTAGCCCTGAAACGGTGGCAACGGCGGGCATTTTGGCGGAAGATGGCGGGCGGAATGAGGCGATTATCTTGCCTACCCCCCCCATAACCCCCCCCGATTCGGGGGGGGATGGGGGAAGACCTCAAGGTAATATAACAATAGATGTCAACCCTAGTTTGGCGGCGGGGACAGTGGCGGGATTACGCTATCTGGAGAATTATCCATATCAATCAACGGAGGCCATTGTCAGCCGATTCTTGCCCAATGTGGTGACATATCGGGCTTACAAAACTTTAGATTTAGATAAACCGAAACCGACTCTGTTGGTTAATTTAGCAATACAGCGGCTCTATCGGCAGCAAAATGCGGATGGCGGTTGGGGTTGGTGGGGTGGCCTGGCGAGTGACCCCTTTTTGACGGCGTATGTGGTTTTGGGCATGGTGGAGGCGCAAAAAACGGAGTTCACCGTCTCGGCAGATGTGATTAACCGTGCTACGACTTATTTACAAAGTAGCTTAATTGCGCCTAAAGATGTGGCTGAACCCTGGCAAGGCAATCGCCAAGCCTTCATTTTATATGTGTTGGCCGAGGCGGGGCAGGCTGATTTTAGCCGTGCGGTGGCGTTGTTTGACCTGCGCCAACAGTTAGATTTTTATGGGCGGGCGTATTTGGCCTTAGCCATGTCGCTGAGTGACCCGACGGCGAAACAAATTGATACCTTGTTAGCTGATTTAACTGCTGGGGCGATTACGGAGGCGACGGGCGCGCATTGGGAAGAGGCACAAACCGATTTCTACGGCATGAACACCGATACCCGTAGCACGGCGATTATCATTGCGGCCTTGGCGCGGTTGCAGCCTGATAACGTTTTATTACCACAGGCGGTGCGCTGGTTGATGAGTGTGCGTCAGCATGGCGGTTCATGGGAGAATACGCAGGAGACGGCTTGGGCGATTATGGGGCTGACCGATTGGATGGAGGCCACAGGTGAATTACAAGCCAATTATGAATGGCAAGTCTGGTTGAATGGCGATAATGTCGGGTCGGGTCAGGCCAATAGTGAAAATTTGACCGAGACAACCCAACTGCAATTGGAGTTAACTCAACTGTTATCTAACAAAATAAATTACCTCTCGTTTGAACGTAACCCTAATCAAACGGCGAGTCAGGGCAATTTATATTACGCCACTTATCTGACTTATTTCAAAACTGCGGCTGATTTGACGGCTCTTGACCGAGGGATTAGCGTGGCGCGGCAGTATCGTGAACGCGAAAAGGTGGACGCGAAAGGGGACGTGAAAGGCGCGAAAGAAATAAAGATGGCGCAGGTAGGTGAATTAGTGGAGGTGCAATTAACGATTATTGCGCCGAATGATTTGCATTACGTTTTGGTGTCAGACCCGTTTCCCGCAGGCATGGAGGCGGTGGATAGCAGTTTAGCCACCACTAGCATCGCAGATGGTCAACCTGAATTGGAGCGCACTGACCGTACCTCGCCCTGGGGCGATAATTATTGGTTTGCTCATACCGAGTTGCGAGATGAAAAGGCGACCCTTTTTGCGGAGTATTTGCCGAAAGGCACGTATCAATATACCTATTTATTACGGGCAGCGTTGCCTGGTCAATATCAAGCTGCGCCGACGGAAGCCCATGAGATTTATTTCCCTGAAGTTTTTGGGCGGGGGGCGAGTGCGGTATTTACCGTAACGGAGTAAGAAGTGAGAAGTAAGAAGTAAGAAGTGAGAAGTAAGAATTTTGTTAATGTTATTTAATCTAATGTTGGTAAAACGCCGTTAGAGTGGTCTCTTGCGGCGTTTTTGATGTGTTATAGGGCTACTGGATTGTTCATTTAGTTTTTAGTATATGGTCAGACAGGAATGTCTGACCTACCAACGGTGGAACAGACATTCCTGTCTGTTCGGATGTCTGACCTACCAACGGTGGAACAGACATTCCTGTCTGTTCGGATATACTAATAATTAAATGAACGGTGTACTACAGCGAATGGGGAAAGTAACGAATAGTATTGATACTGATTTGGGCGGAGTCCACAATTATTTGTGGACTGTCCGCAAATGATTGCGGACTCCTGACTCTGACCATGTTAAATATTTTCGTTACTTTCTTTATTCGCTGTAGCCATGCTTAATTCAACCATGAAATTCAACCTAATCAACCTCATGTTCTTGTTTAGCATGGCCTTAACTGGCTGTAATTTTGCTACGCCACAGGCCATGCCCCCCACGTCCATACCACCGACTGCAACCGTTGTAATTGTTACACCTACGGAGTCCAAATCTTTAGATTTGGACTCCATTACCTCTGTCAAATCTAAAGATTTGGACTCCGTTACCCCTGTCAAATCTAAAGATTTGGACTCCGTTACCCCTATTCCTTCGCCCACGCCGAAATTTATGGAAAGGTTGAGCCAATGGCAGGGTCAACAGGGCAATGGCGATAGTTATGAACTGTCACTTTCGGCGGAGGCGCGGTGGGCGGCTTTTACTTCGCGGAGTGATAATTGGTTGCCTGGCGATACGGCCTCATGTCAGGTGCAAGATAAAACGGTGAGTTGTACCGATATTTTTTGGCTTGACCGTCAGACGGCTGAATTGAAACGCTTGAGCGTGGCGAGTGACGGCAATACGGCTAACCATGATAGCTTTTCGCCGACCATTTCGGCGGATGGGCAATGGGTGGTTTTTGTCTCGCAGGCTGATAATTTGGTGGCGGATGATTCTAATGAAGCGAGTGATATTTTTCTGCACCATGTCCCCTCTGGTTTGACCCGCCGCATGAGCGTGAGCAGCGATGGCACGGAGAGCAATGGGCGCAGTTTTGCCCCTAGCATGTCCCCTGATGGGCGGTGGATATTGTTTGCCTCTGAGGGGGATAATTTGGTTTTTGGTGACAGCAATCGACAGGCCGATGTTTTTTTGTATGATAATGAAACGGGGCAACTGCAACGGGTTAGCGTGACGGCAGAGGGGCGGCAAAGTTGGCAAAATAGCTGGCCGTTAGCCATGTCTGCCGACGGGCAGCTGGTGGTTTTTGGCGCGGGCGGGGCCTTGACCGATGAGTTGAATCGGGCGGATGGCGGGCTGTTTATGTATCGTCAGACTACCAAGTCAACCGAGCAGGTGGTGAAAGATGCGAGTGGGTTAGGGATTTTCGCGGCCAGCCTCTCGGCGGATGGGCGGTGGTTGGCCTATCAAATGTTTACGGAACATTGGGACATCATGCTGCAAGATTTAAGCACGGGGACGCGGCAGCAAGGCAATGTTTCTAGTGGGGCTGTTCCCGCGAATTTTGATAGCTTCGCGCCCGTAATCTCCGCAGATGGTCAGAAATTGTTATTTTCCTCTCGTGCGACCAATTTGGTCGCGGCGGATACGCATGGGCAAGATGCTCTGTTTGAGCATGATTTGGCGAGTGGGCAGACGAAGTTAATTAGCCGTAATGAGCAGGGCGAGGCCGCGAATGGCCTGAGTGAGTTACCAACTATTTCAGCCAATGGGCAGTGGATAGCTTTTACCTCCAAGGCGACTAATTTGGTGGCGGGAGATAACAATGGGCATGGGGATATATTTTTGCAGCGCGCAGGAACGCGAAAGGACGAAAAGGTCGAAGGGCGCGAAAGTGTAGAGACAGGGCATGCCCTGTCTCTACCTATCATCTCGCAAACTCGCAATCTTACACTGAGTTACGAGATTGAAGATGTTAAAATTAGCCCTAATGGGGAGACTTTGGCGGTGGCGGGGGGCGGGGTGACGGCCTTGTATAGCCTGCCGCACCTGGAATTGTTGCGCTATATTCCAACTGATTACGCCGCGAGTATTACCTGGGCCCCAGACAATTATCGCATTGCGACGGCGAAATATAACGGGGCGGTGCCAGTGTGGGCTAGTGATACGGCGGGGAAATTGAATTTGTTGGGGGTGTTGCTGAAGGAAGATGACTTGGGTAAGCCCTGGCAGCCGATGGCGCGCTGGTCGCCTGATGGGGAGTTTGTGGTGAGCAATAGCATTGATGAGAAGGTCTATGTGTGGCGGGTG
>JAIFLK010000057.1 GCA_020049115.1 Chloroflexota bacterium
GGTCAGAAGTTGGAGTCCAAATCTTAAGATTTGGACTCCAACTTCTGACCTCACGCAGTATAGTTTTTGCTGCCTGTAAATTTTCAAGGGATTTAAGCCCTTATAAGGTTTGAAACCTTATAAAGGCTAGTGGTTGTAATTTATGGCCTATTTTGATAACCCCATTTTTAATCTAAAAGCTGTAGTCAAAGAAACGGGCCTGAAACCTGACACGTTACGGGTGTGGGAACGGCGTTATGGGCTGCCTAGCCCTTCACGTAGCGAAGGTAAACATCGTCTTTATTCGCAGCGAGATATTAACATCCTTAAATGGTTAATGGAACGTCAAAATGAAGGCTTAAGTATTAGCCATGCCGTAGAAATGTGGCATCAACTCGAAAGTAAGGGGAATGACCCGCTAGAAATCAACCTGATTGAAAAAAATGACTCGCCTTTCAAAAACGTTGAAACCATGGCCGACTTAAGGCAGGCCTGGATGACGGCATGTCTTAATTTTGATGAAATGCGGGCCGAACATATTTTAGCTCAGGGGTTTAGTTTATATCCCTTGCCCGTGGTCTGCTTTGAATTGGTTCAAAAAGGATTGGCGGAATTAGGCCGCGGTTGGCTCCACATGGAAGTATCAGTACAGCAAGAGCATTTTGCCTCGGCCTTAGTCATTCGTTGGCTAGAGGCACTTATTGCCGCTACGCCTGCGCCCACTCGCCCAGGGAAAATCCTGCTTGGTTGCCCGGCGGAGGAAGAACATGTAATTCCGTTGCTCCTGTTAAATTTACAGTTGCGACGGCAAGGATATGAGGTTATTTATTTAGGAGCTAACACACCTTTTGCTTATTTGGAAAATACCTTGCAGCTTATTAAACCTGATTTAGTGGTATTAACGGCCCAAACCTTACCTGCTGCTGCCAACTTGTTAGAGGTCGCACAATTATTACATCGCCTTAGGTTACCGTTAGCCTTCGGTGGCTTTATTTTTAACACATTGCCTTCATTACAAAGCGCTATTCCTGGTTATTTTTTAGGCGAACAATTAGAAATCGCCTTACAAACCATCGAAACTTTTTTCGTAACTCCTCCCCCTCCTGTCACCCCAAAGGCCATTCCCTCGGTCTATCATTACACGTTGCTTCATTTGCAAGAGCATCAACCGTATTTAGACATGGCAATTTGGCAAGCCATTCAGTGGCCGTCCACCTTAAAAAACCAACTCCCTTCCCTTAATATTATAGTAAGACGACACCTTTGGGCAGCCCTTAAGCTGGGTGATATGGCCTTGCTCAGTCCATCATTAAATTGGCTGACCCCTAATATTACTTTAACCTCTAGCCAACTTAAAACTTATTGGTGGGCTTATCATGAAGCCACCCAAAACCATTTAGGGGAACGAGGGCAGCTGTTGCAAAATTGGTTGGAGTTGGTGCTGCATGGCTAAAGTTTATTTTGCCCCAACTGCGTAGATAGCCTATACTTACAGCAACTTCAATCTGCTGAGTAAATCTATGACTTTTTCTTTTGAATTATTAGCCGAAGACTCCCACAGCCACGCGCGCGCTGGCCTCATTCACACCCCACATGGTGACATTCCCACGCCCGTTTTTGCCCCCGTTGGCACACAAGCCACCGTTAAAACTCTGACCCCAACCGACTTACATGAGATAAATGCCACCCTCATTCTTAGTAATACTTATCACCTTTATTTACGACCTGGGGCTGATTTGATTGCTGAATTTGGTGGGCTGCATCAATTCATGAATTGGGATAGACCCATTTTGACCGATTCTGGTGGCTTCCAGGTGTTCAGTTTGCAAAGTCTACGCCAAATTACGGAACAAGGAGTTACTTTTCGCTCTCATTTGGATGGCTCAAAACATCAATTTACGCCTGAAAACGTTATCGCCACCCAAGAAAAATTGGGTGCAGACATTATCATGGCCTTTGATGAATGTCCGCCACCGCATGATTATGCTTACAATGCCATTTCGTTAGAGCGCACTCATCGTTGGGCTGAACGCTGTAAAGCTGCGCAACGGCGCGCTGACCAGGCTCTTTATGGTATTGTGCAGGGCGGCGTATTTCCTGATTTACGGGCGAAAAGTGCCGAGTTTCTCACCACGTTAGATTTTCCAGGGTATGGGATTGGCGGGTTGAGCGTGGGGGAAAGCAAGGTGCAAATGCACGCCATGTTAGAAATATTACATCCCATTTTGCCGCGCCATAAACCGCGTTATCTTATGGGCGTAGGTAGCCCCGAAGATTTATTTGAAGGTGTGGCACGGGGCATAGACCAATTTGATTGTGTTCTGCCTACCCGTATTGCCCGTAATGGGGCGGTATTTACTCACAATGGGCGGATAAATCTCCGTAATGCCCGCTTTGCCACCGACAAAAATCCGATTGAGGCCGATTGTCAATGTTATACTTGCCGTCATTTTAGTTTGGCCTATCTGCGTCACCTCATCATGGCAAAAGAAACCTTAGTCTTACGCTTAACAACGCTGCATAACCTTCATTTTATGTTAGATACCATGCGACGTATCCGCCAATCTATTTTGGATGGAACGTTTACTGATTACAAAAATCAATTTTTAGCGGCTTATCAAACCGTCCCTGAAGAGTCCCGTCAACGCCGAATTTATAAAGATAAATAGCCAATGCTTTTGCTTATGGAGTCCAAATCTTTAGATTTGACCACGAACAAATCTAAAGATTTGGACTCCTTTAATAAGAAATTTTTCACCATGAATCTATTTCAAGCCTTTATCTTAGGCATCGTACAAGGTCTCACCGAGTATATTCCCGTCTCCAGTTCCGCTCATTTGGTGGTTGTACCCTGGCTTTTAGGCTGGCCCAAAGCCTCTGAACCCTTTGAAATTCTCATTCAATGGGGAACTTTGATTGGTGTACTAATATTTTTATGGCAAGATGTCTGGTTGATTGCTCAAGCGGTCATTCAGGGCTTAATTCAGCGTAAGCCATTAGCCACTTTTGAAGCCAAATTAGGTTGGCTTATCGTTGTTGCCACCATTCCCGCTGTTATATTAGGCGCAACTGTCTTAAAAGGGTTAAAATTTTCTGACCCCTATATTGCGGGTAGCTTCTTAATGGTCACCGCGATTTTACTTATCCTCACCGAGCAATTGAGTTCGCGCAAGAAAACGGTAACGGGCAAAGATAATCGTAACCTTAAGGACATGACCTGGTTAGATGCGCTCATTATTGGTTTTTGGCAAGCGTTCGCCCTATTGCCAGGTGTGAGTCGCTCTGGGGCGACCATTAGTGGGATTGTTTTGCAGGGCTTTGACCGCACCGCCGCCGCCCGATTTAGTTTCCTTATGTCCATTCCAGTGCTGCTAGGCGCAGGGTTAATTGCCATTAAAGATTTGTTAGAAACAGGCAGCTTAACTCAAGAATTACCCGCCATTAGCGTTGGTTTTGTCGCTGCGGGCATTTCAGGTTATCTGTGTGTACGCTGGCTCTTAACATATCTACAGAAACACTCGCTCTATGTCTTTGCCGCCTATTGCGTTTTTCTCAGCCTATTAACCATAATGGTTGGTTACATTCGGGGCTAACTTAAGCCATTATAAGGTTCAAAACCTTATAATGGCTGGGTTTATTCCAATTAATTTCATGAAAAAAGTCGGGGTTCAAAATTTTGAACCCCGACTTTTTATTACAACGGGTCAGATAACTTGGCTAATTTTTGCTCAGTTTCACGCCACGTAATTTTGGATAAACCCAATTTACGCCGCAAATGGTCATGATCCATGCCATCCCGATAATCCCGTAAAGCGGATGTCCAACGGAGCATTTCAAAAGAGACTTGATGGGGCAGACCCGCCATTTCCGAAATATCCGTTAATACATATTCCAAATTGCGGGGCGTACATTCAAACAGTTTCTCTTGCGGGTGATAATGCTCAAGGTATTTTTCTAGCACTGGCAACAAATCCGCGGCAAAAATCAATCGACGTTCTTTATGTTGCATTCTAGGACTATTGTAACGAATGATAATTGAGGGTGGGTCACTGGTGCGGTCAATATCTTCTAAGCCAATATTCACACACTCGGCTTTTTTTATGCCCGTTTGTAGCACTAAATGGGCTAAAACGTAAGGTCTAGGGTCAGATTTATCACTTTTTAGCTTTTTCTCGGCCGCATCTAACAGTTTTTCGGTCAGGGCATGGGGTAAAAATTCGGGCAACGGGGCTTTCACTTTAATGTGAATGAGGGGTTCAGCAGGGTCAAACGGTAATATTTTGATACTCGCTAACCAGCCAAAAAAACTTTTTAGGGTGGTAATGCGGCGAGAGTATGACTTAGGGCTACATGGCACATCACGATAATGTAATAACCAGGTCAAAAAGTCGTTCAATTCTTTCGTGCCTAAGCTATTAAGAGTGACATTTGTGCCAAAATATTTTTGTAATAATCGCAAATCGCCTAAAAATGCCTTAACGGTATGTTCAGAAAATCCCTGACGTACCATGTAATCATGGTACGCGGAAGATGCCGTAGCTAGAGATGAATGGGCATCAAAGGTTTTTACCTGGGCGACGGGCGGGCCATATTCTCCCTTAACTCCTCGTTTGGGGAAGAGGGGTGGTTGTTGTTCAGACATAATCGTTTTACCTCCAATAAATTCGTATAGTTGTGCGGATTGTACAATAAGAGAGGTTAAAAGTCAAAGTCCTATACGAAGGTTTTGGCTAAAGAGAACTTTCGCTTATCGTCAAACAGGAGTGTCAAAATTTTATTTTGACAGGCGAAAATTTCATTTTCGCACTCCAGAAGTGAAAGTCCTACTAAAGTATTTGGTTAAACTCCAGCTTTTCGCCATCTGGCCCGCGAATGGTAAAAAATTTACAGCCACGTTCCCAAAACTCCAGCCGCATGGGGGCGTTTTCCTCTATAATTTCCATGCCTGCGGCCTTAAGTTCCGCGAAGGCCTGGTCAATATCATCAACTGAAAAGGCAATGTGGTCAACGGGGCCGCCTTTGGCGGCGCGTTCCGCCCCAGGGAGTTGATATAACTCCAAAATTACGCCTGCCCGTTCCATCATGCTAACCTGGGCTAGGCCACTGCCAAAGGAAAATTCCTTCGCCATCACCTCTTGAAAGCCAAATTGCTGATAAAATTCGCGGGAGTGGTCAATATTGGTCACGGGAAGCCCGATATGTTGTAATCCATTGAAATTGTTGGCTAATAGGTAATTACTTTTAGATGCCATGGGTTCTCCTTTTTTTAATTGCTACTAACAACCGTTGATGTGGCTTCAATCGTAGCGGTAACGGTTAAATAGGGGGTTGAGGTGGCTATGTTTAACGATTGGGACGGTGGCGTAGAAATAGTGGCTGTGATAGGGGTTGGGCGAACATACACCGTTGTAGCAGTAGGCGCAGGTCCCCATAACCCCAAAGTGTTTTCACGGGCGAGAGCCTCAGCTGCCGTAAGGGTAGCGCGTTGGGCGACATCTGGCTCCGTGATGGCGGCACGAGCCAAGCCACGCGCCACCAGGGTTTGATTGAGCAAAGTATTACCCAAATAAACATAACGTAATAAATTGCCCTTAGCATCAAAATCACTTTTATCACGCACAAGGCGCACCACCTTAAGCCGAGCTAATTCGCGGTTGGTTTCATACGCCACTATTCCCCATGGATTATCTAATGAGTTTGGGGGCGACTCAATGCCTAAATAGTGTACTAGGTAAGTTTGACTAAACTTATCTCCTTTCAAGACAACGGCAATGGTATCACCCGAAATCACATCAATCACTAATCCACTGGCTTCAGCAGGAATTGGGGTGACGGTTGGCGTAATGGTGGGGGTTACAAAAGCCATGACCCGTGTATTAGGTGGGGTAGGTTGGGCTGAGGGGATGGCAGTGGGTAAATCCGCCGTGGAAAGTCGCGGTAAGGCCCCTTTTGGGGGTGAATGACTTGGCCCACAAGCCGTAAAGAGTAACCCTAAAATGAGTAGACTGGTCATTAGTTTAGCTAGATTCATTTTTTACCTCAAGATATTGACATGACAGGCTGGTAGGAGTACAGCATTTATCTCATAAACGCCACACCTTTACAGTTTAACCCCCATGCTACTACTTTGGCAAAATAATGAGCAAGTGGATTAAATAAAAAAACCCAAAGCATGAACCATGTTCACTATCCTTTGGGTCAGGAATGATAACTAAGCCTTTATAAGGTTTTAAACCTTATAAAGGCTGGCCTGTGGAAAATTTAGCTTTGGGCAGGTAATAAAATGTAAAACTTACTGCCAGGCAAGGCTACAGGGTCATAACCAGAGCTTTCAACCCACACTCGTCCATTGTGGGCTTCTATCACCCCTTTAGCAATGGTTAAGCCCAAACCTGCCCCCCCACCCATGAATTGCGTGCTACTCGTGCTATGTAAGGCGACGTTAGAAGCAGTAGTAAATTTCTCGAAAATAAGTTTCTGCTTGTCTAAATCAATGCCAACGCCTGTATCGGCCACTACAATTTCGATAAATGACTCACTATCGTTGGCATTTTTAGGTAAATAACGGGCAGTAATTGTGACTTGTCCCCCATCGGGTGTATATTTAATCGCATTACTCACGATACGAGTGAGGGCTGAATGTAATTGTTTGCCATCTCCTGTAATAGGAGGTAAATCTTGTGGGGCATCTGTTTGTAAAATAATTTGGCGTTTTTCCGAGACTAATTCTAATTCAGATTTAACACTGCTAATAATGTTACGGATAGATACATTAGTGAAATCAAAATTAGCATGTTTCAACTCCACCCGCACCACATTTAACATATCGGTTACAATATCATATAATCGTTCGTAGCCATGTTTCAAACTGCCTAAAAGTTCTTTGGCATTTTCATCATTAACAATTGAAGGCAACCGTTCTAACATTTGGGTGCAACTATAAATAATGGTTAGCGGGGTGCGTAATTCATGGGAAGCCACCGAGATAAAGCTACTTTTGGCTTCTTCAAGTTGTTTCAATCGGTCGTAAGCATTTTGTAGCTCATTGAGTTTGCTTTCCAAATCTTCAATCAAAGCCACATTTTGCTCTAGGAGGTATTTTTCCCGCGTAGTTTCAGTTGTTTTGACTGGTTGACGACCTTGCTTAATATGTCGGCCAACTTCGTTCACCAACTCATCAAAATCAATCGGCTTATTAAGATAACCATCACAACCAATGGCCTTGGCTCGCTCATGATCATTACTCACCGTACGCGCGGTCAAAGCGATAATTGGTACATGCGCCAAATAATCAAAACTACGGAGGCGTGTAACAACACTAAACCCATCTAAATCTGGCAAGTTAATATCCATTAAGATTAAGTCTGGGCGTAGCTTCTTCGCTTTTTCAATCCCTTCAAGGGCGTTGACCGCGTCAACAACTTCATAGCCCTCACTTTCTAAAATACGCCTCACTAAATCGCGATTCTGTTTGATGTCCTCAACATTTAAGATGGTTCGTGGTGTGTCCATTCGCAACTATTTATTAACTCAGTTAATTGTAATTTTATATACTTTTACTTCAAGGTGTAAATATACCACAATTTTAGTTTAAAAAGTATAGGATAAGCATCCCAAACTGTTGTACGATTTATTTAATTTTTGCTAAAGGAGTCGCAACGCTTGCTTTGCAAACACACCGCAAGCAGTGTGACTCTACTTAATAAAACAAGTCGATTTTAATTAATGAATATCTTACAAAAACTAACCACCCCGCGTCATCTTTGGATGCACTTGGGAGTATTAATCATTTTGATACTCTTTGTCAATTTAGGTAAGTGGCAATTAAATCGTTTAGAGCAAAAGCGGGGCCATAACCACCAAATATCAGCCGCTTTAATGCAACCACCCCTTGTCTTAGATGACCGTCCCGTAACTGCCACTGAGCTAGATTTTCGGCGGGTGCAGGTCAAAGGGACATTCATCAACACCGCCACCATGGTTATCCGTAATCAACAGAAAGATGGCAATTCAGGCTTTAGCGTGATTACGCCCCTCAAACTTCATGGCCGTGAGACGGCCATCTTAATCAATCGTGGCTGGATACCTCGCCGTAACATGGACCCAACGGCGGAGAGTTTGCAAAGCTATGCCATTACTGACGAGGTAATTATAGAGGGAATTGCCCATGTTAGCCAAATTCCTGCCAACCGTTTTGCCTCTGCCGACCCACCCTGGCAACCTAACCAACCGTTTCGAGTGGGCTGGTTTCGCATAAACATTGAGCAAATGCAGTTACAAATCTCTTACTCTTTATTGCCCATTTTCATTGACCAAACCAGCCCATCACCAAATCAATATCCTCAGCCAAAAAGTTCCATTGATTTAGATGAAGGCTCACATTTTGATTACGCCATGCAATGGTTCAGCTTTGCCCTCATTTTAGCCGTAACTTACACCTTTTTCATGTGGCATGAGGTGCGAGAAGTTTAGGAGTCCGCAATTATTTGCGGACAGTTCACTAGGACTTACGCAGAACCCTCACCCCGACCCTCTCCCACAGGGCGAGGGAGTGAAACTTCCCTCCCTTTGGGGGGGACTGAGGGGGGGATTTGCCTTTTTGCGTAAGTCCTATTCACAAATAATTGTGGACTCCTATGTAAAATAAGGCTAATTGGGCGCGAAACGGAAGAAATACCATGAACGATTTTCCTCATCCATTGTTACCGAAAAAGAGTCAGACACCTGTTTACCGTCAGCCGTTTCTAAATGAAATGACCACGTACCCGTAATATAAACGGCGCGTGGCTGGGGTTCAAATTTAACATTGCCTGATTTTATCACGCTAGACCCTGCGGGCGTATGGCCTATTTCCTGTGGCGCAGAGGGTTCAGATTTCGTCACAATTCCATTAGGGTCTGTTCCTACCACTCGCATGCCACCAATCCAATTATTTTTACTGTCCTGAATCGCCACCATGATAGACAAAATATTGGCAGTGCTAGGCGCAGCAAAATTCTCCGCCAATATATAATCCCAACGGGGCAACGGCGTATTAGTTGGCCCAGGGGTCTCGGTTGGGGGTGGTGGCGGACGCGTACTCACGGGTTTAGGTGTATTGGTCGCTTCAGGGGTGGGCGTATTTTCAGGCGTATGGGTCGCCTCAGGGGTTGATGTATTTTCGGGCGTAGCCGTTGGCGCAGGTGTGGGTGTGTTTAGGGGCGTAGCTGTTGGTACAGGCGTGGGCGTATTTGTAGGCGTAGCCGTCCAATTGGGGGTTGGAGTGAAAGTTGGGCGTAGCGTATGCACCACTGCCTCAGCCACAGGTGTAGCGGGGTTTTCGCTCATAGTAATCAATTTATCAAAGGGCGAAGCCAATTTACATCCTGAGATAAAAATAGTTGCCAATAAAACTAGAAAAACTAGACTATATTTCGACAAAAATAAATCTCCTCAAACTGAATTCAAACTATTATAGCTTGCTCTGAAATTATTGACCAACTGTATCAGTCAAAGTGAATAAGTCAGCGATTCGCTTGACTATTCGTTTTATGCTAGACTACAAAAAATCCTCGCAAGTGGCGTTCAAAGCCGTAGGCTTTGGACTCCACCTGCGAAAACTCTATCTTATAAATCGGTGAAATTTTTATGCCTAAAGTTGCTTTTCAAGGTGTGCAAGGTGCTTATTCCGAAAGTGCCATTTATCAGTTTTTTGGTCAAAATACCGAAACATATTCCTGTGAATCCCTTAAGGAAATGTTTATCGCCGTCGAAACGGGCGCGGCTGACCTCGCCATGTTACCCGTTGAAAATGCCCTCGTTGGCTCCGTGCCACAGGCGTATGAACTTCTCATGGAACGGGATTTACGGATTCAAGCCGAAGTGGTGGTACGGGTTAAGCATACCCTTATGGCCGCGCCAGGGGTTAAATTAAACGCCCTCAAACGAGTGCGCTCCACCCTCCAATCCATGACCCAATGTGAAAACTTCCTTAATAAACATGGCTTGGCGCGTATCGCCTCCTTTGATACTGCCAGCAGCGCGCGCGATTTGGCGGCCAATCCTGAGCCTGATTTGGGCGTGATTGCCAGCAAATTAGCGGCGGAAATGTATAAATTGGATATTTTGCAAGAGGAAATTGAGGATGCTTCCTTTAATTACACCCGCTTTTTCGTTCTCGGCAACCAAGACCCGCCCCGCGCCCAACGCTCAAAAACGTCCTTAATTTTCAGCACCCGCCACCTGCCAGGGGCCTTATATGATTGTCTCGGTGAGTTTGCGGAACGTAATATCAACTTAACTAAAATCGAATCCCGTCCGCGTCGCAATCGCCCCTGGCAATATCTCTTTTATCTCGACTTTGAGGGACATTGGCAAGATGCGGCGGCGGAAGCAGCTTTGTTAGGGTTATTACGTCGCGCCAGTTTCGTCAAAATGTTAGGCTCATACCCCGCCGCCGCCACGCCAACCACAGAGATGAGTTATGAATGATGAATTATGGGTGAACCACTCATAATTCATCATTCATAACTCATAATTACACCATGATAATTAACATGCAACCCGAAGCCACCCCTTCGGATATTAACAATGTGATTGCGGCAGTGGAAAGTAAAGGTTGGCAGGCGCATGTCTCGCAAGGGTCGGGTATGACCGTCATCGGTTTGCAAGGGCAAGGCCAGCCGCTAGACCCATTCCACTTAGGCCAATTGCCAGGCGTGCGCGATGCCGTCGCCATCACCCAAAAATTTAAAATCGCCAGCCGCGCTTTCCGTCCAGAAAATACGACCTTTCAACTGGGCGATATTACGGTAGGTAGCGACGAATTATTGGTCATCGCTGGCCCCTGTAGCGTGGAGAGCCGCGAGCAACTTTTGGAAGCGGCCCATGCGGTCAAGGAAGCGGGAGCGCATTTTCTGCGCGGCGGGGCGTTTAAGCCGCGCACCTCACCGTATGCGTTTCAAGGCATGGGCGAAGCGGGGCTAAAGTTGTTAGCTGAGGCGCGCGAGGCCACTGGCTTACCGATTGTGACGGAGGTCATGTCACCCAAAAAAGTGGCGTTGGTGGCGATATATGCCGATGTGTTACAAATTGGGGCGCGTAATATGCAAAACTATGATTTGCTCAACGCGGTGGGCGAATCACAAAAACCCGTGTTATTAAAACGGGGCATGTCTGCTACAATTGAGGATTTATTGATGGCAACCGAGTATATTTTAAAATATGGTAATAATCGTGTCATGTTATGTGAGCGTGGGATTCGTACCTTTGACAATAAATATAGCCGTAATACCTTCGATATAAATGCCATTCCCTTGCTCAAAGAATTAACTCACTTACCGATTATTGCTGACCCTAGCCATGCCATTGGCGTGCGGCGGCATGTTGCCCCCATGGCCTTAGCGGGCGTGGCGGCGGGGGCGGATGGCCTCATTATTGAGACTCACCCTGACCCCGATAAAGCGGTCTCCGATGGTGACCAATCGTTGACCCTCAAGCAATTTGCTGAACTCATGGTCAAGGTGCGGGCTATGGCGGCGGCGGTTGGGCGTAAGATTTAGCTAGGTTTTGGTTGAACCTGGATTGACCGAGTCAAAGTTTAAATTTTTGAACTTTCACCAAATAACAACAGCTAAAGGAAATAAACGACTTAATTCATCAACCGTTTATTTCCTTTAGCTGTTGTTTTTCCACGCTTGAAAAATGGAAGTTAGTTTAATAAAACAGAGAAGTTTCAGGTATAATTCATGGTGGTGGAAGCCTATCGTAATATTTACGCCCTAGCCTGCCCCTGCCCCAATACAATCCATTTATAGGTGGTCAACTCGGTCAGCCCCATGGGGCCACGGGCATGGAGAGGTTGCGTGCTAATCGCCACCTCCGCCCCCAAGCCAAATTGCCCGCCATCATTAAAGCGGGTGCTGGCATTAACCATCACCGCCGCCGCATTGACCTCATCCACAAAGCGTTGCGCCGCGCTGTAATCTTCCGTCAAGATGGCCTCCGTGTGGTTCGTGCCGTGAGCATAAATATGCTCTAGGGCTTCATCCAGGCCATCCACCACCTTAATGGACATAACGAAAGATAAAAATTCCGTATCAAAATCAGCGGGGCCAAGCGGGGCGATATTCGGCTGACCTTGCAAAATCTGCATGGCGCGTGGCTCACAGCGAATTTCTACATTATATTCGGCTAACGCCTGCGCCAACGGGGGCAAAATTTGCGCCGCCACCGCCTGATGCACCAATAAGGTATCTAACGCATTACAGGCCGAAGGTCGCTGCACTTTGGCATTAACCGTAATGGGAATGACCCGTTCCATGTTGGCCGATTTATCCACATAAATATGACAAACGCCCGTCCCGCCCGTAATCACAGGTACGGAAGCGTTATCAATCGCAAATTGATGTAAGGCCGCCCCGCCGCGCGGGATAATCATGTCAATCAAGCCATTGGCGCGTAACATATCCTTAACGAGGGCGCGGTCAGTGCTTTCAATCAATTGCACACAAGCCGCAGGTAGCCCCGCCGCCTCTAGCCCCGCCTGCACCGTTTTGGCTAAGGCCACATTCGAGTGAATCGACTCCCGCCCACCCCGCAAAATCGCCACATTGCCACTTTTTAGACATAACGTTGAAATGTCAATTGTCACATTAGGCCGACTTTCATAAATCACGCCAATCACGCCAATGGGGATGCGCCGTTTGGAGATGCGTAATTGGTTCGGCATGAGGCGATTTTCAAACTCCTCGCCCACAGGGTCAGGCAAATTGATGACCGCCCGCACATCCTGCGCCAAGCCCTGAATCCGTTTCGGGGTCAACAACAGGCGGTCTAACATGGCGTCACTGAGGCCATTTGCCCGCCCCGCTGCAATATCTAGCTCATTGGCTGCCAAAATGGTCGCAGCCTGAGCTAACAACGTTTCCGCAATCGTTTCCAATGCTTTATTTTTCGTCGTGGTGCTGAGTTTAGCCAGCACCCGCGCCGCTTGCTTGGCCGCTTGGCCTTTGAGGGTTAATTCTT
>JAIFLK010000206.1 GCA_020049115.1 Chloroflexota bacterium
CTTCTAAATATTTATCACTAATTTTAATAATCCAACTGATATATGACCCTGTAACCAACATGGGCGCGACTTTGGACTCCACATGGAAATGAAAACTGCCTGGAATACTTTCAATTGGGCGGGTTTGGTAATATTGGTCAGGGTAGATATATTCAGTCAGATATTGAAACTCATCAATAATGACCAAAATCCGTTGGTCGTACATTGAGGCCAAACGGTGCGGGGCAGAGTAGGCCGTTTCCCACATGGCTTCATGGTCATGTCCCACTTCTCTTTGCAATAAATCAACATCTTCAACTAAGAGTTGAATAGATTTGGTAAGGCCATACTCCCGTATCTTTTCTAAGGTGAGGGGATTCATGATTAAATGCTTATCTCGCTCCAGAAAAGAGATGTAATGCGAGGCAAAAGTGCGGTAATAATTGGTCGCGAAGTGGGGATACCAGATGCTGGTCTCGCGGACATGGTAATAAAATGGAATAACCTGCCCGTTCTCACTCCACAGTTGGTTAAAAATCCGTTGCACTAAGGCCGTTTTGCCACTCTTGCGCCGCGCCAAAATGACGCGAGATTTAGATAATTTATGGGGCATGTTGGCAATCCATTGCCCAAAATTACGAAGTTCCTTCTCCCGCCCCACAAACAGGTCAGGATGACCGATTTTTTCCTCTAATGAGTATTGCATAATTCACTTTATGCCTCCAATTTATGCTCTAAGTTCAACATAACTATATCACCCCCCCTCAGTTTTGACAATCTTTTGAGTTGCGCGACAATTAGCCCATGACCACGCGCCGTCTACTTGACCTCATTTTATTCCTCGCCATTTTCACCATGGCCGTCCGTTTGCCTGCCGATACCGACACCTGGTGGCATTTACGGGCGGGGCAATACATTGTCGAAACTCGCACCATCCCCACCGTTGACCCCTTTTCTCACACCCGCGCGGGGCTGGCCTGGATTGACCATGGCTGGCTGGCGCAAATCGGTTGGTATGGCCTTTTTGCGCTCGGCGGTTGGCCTGGCCTCAGCTTAGGGTTAGCCGCGCTCGTTACGCTAAGTTTCTGGCTTATCTGGCGAGTCACCCCAGGCAACCCCTTCATTCGCGCCTTCATCACCCTTCTCGGTGCAATGACCTCCGCCGTTATCTGGGTCGCCCGTCCGCAAATGGTCTCCTTTATGCTCGCCGCGCTCATCCTATTCATTCTCGAACATTACAAACGGTCTGCCAAATCTAAAGATTTGGACTCCATCGCGCCTATAATTTACGCCCTGCCTCTCCTTATTATGCTTTGGGCCAACATTCATGGCGGCTATGCCATTGCCTTCATGCTTATTGCCGCTTATCTCCTGGGCGAAACCATGAATCACCTCACCCATCATACCGATGACCCCGTAATGACCTGGCTGCAAATGAAACAATTAGTCATAATAACCGCGCTCAGTTTCCTCTTGGTGGCCGTCAATCCCCATACTTGGCAAATGTGGCTTTATCCTTTTCGCACCGTCAACATTAGCGTATTGCGCGACTTCATTCAAGAATGGCGCAGCCCCGACTTTCATCAGGCCATGACCTGGCCGTTTATTGGCATGGTATTACTCACTCTAACGGTGATTAGCCAAGCCCGTCGGCGCGTAGATTGGAGTGATTTGGCCTTACTCGGCATGTGGACAACCTTAAGTTTATTTGCGGGGCGCAATATGGGGTTATATGGCTTGCTCACCGTGCCAGCCCTCGCCCGTTATACAGATGCCGTAATAGGGCGTTATTTACCCCCCCTTTCGCCCCCCCCGATTCGGGGGGGGATGGGGGGGGTAGCCTTAATTCAGGGGAATCGAAAAATGGGGGGGAAGGCGCGGCTGAATATCGCGATTGTGGCGTTATTGGTGGTCGCGGCTCTGCTCAAAATCGGCGTAGCTTTATCACCGCAGGCGCGGGAAACGTATTTAACCGAAACCTTGCCCGTTAAAGCGGCGGAGTTTATCCAACGGACTCAGCCTGCTGGTCCGATGTTTAATAGTTACAATTGGGGCGGTTATCTCATTTTTACCCTTTGGCCGACTTACCCCGTTTATGTGGATGGGCGCACCGATTTGTATGCCGTTTATGTGGATGGGCGCACCGATTTGTATGACGATGTATTTCTGCGTCGCTATTTTAACACCATGAAGGCGGGCGACGGTTGGCAGCAAGCATTACAAGATGATAACATTAATTTGGTTTTTATTGAACATGACAGTATCCTAGCCAAATTATTACGGCTAGACCCACAGTGGCAATCCATTTATGAAGATGACATAGCCATTATTTTTGAGAAAATTAGGAATTAAGAATTAGAAATTAAAAGCGTCTCAATTCCTAATTCTTAATTCCTAATTCCTAATTTATATGCAATCGTATAACGATTATTTAACCCAACATCATGACGAATTTATTGAAGAACTGAAAACCTTTTGCGCCCAACCGAGTGTGAGCGCAACGGGCGAAGGCATGGCCGAAATGGCCGAATTAGTCCGCCAGAAAATGGTGGGGCTAGGGGCGGAAGTGGAAATGTTAAACATTGGCGCGGGGTCGCCGCCAGTGGTTTTTGCCACGTTGGGGCAGGGCGATAAAACGCTGCTCATTTATAATCATTACGATGTGCAACCGCCTGAGCCGCTAGAGTTATGGGAATCGCCACCCTTTGAGCCAACAATTCGTAATGGCAACATTTATGGGCGTGGCGTAGCGGATAATAAAGGGCATCTCATGGGGCGGATTCAGGCTATTCGTGCTTGGCAAGCCACGATGGGCGAGTTACCATGCCGCATCAAATGGTTTGTGGAGGGCGAGGAGGAAACCAGCAGTGCTAATCTTGAGCCATATTGTCTCGCTCATCCCGAATTATTACAAGCTGATGGCTGTTTGTGGGAGATGGGCAATGTGACTGAGGCGGGCGACCCGACCCTTTATTTGGGTGCAAAGGGCATGTCTTACGTGGAGTTGACGGTGCAATCTTTGAAGGGCGACCAACATTCTGCCTTTGGCACGCTGGCCCCCGATGCGGCTTGGCGGTTGACGTGGGCGTTAAGCACGCTCAAAGCCCCTGACGAAACCATTTTGATTGACGGTTTCATGGCGCAGGTGGCTGAACCGAGCGAGACCGATTTAACCATGTTGGCCTCTATTCCGTTTGATGAAGCCAGCATGAAGGCGCGTTTTGGCGTGGATAAATGGGTGGCGGGGGTGTCGGGTTTTGAGGCTCTCAAGCGGCACATTTTCCAGCCGACCTGTACCATTTGCGGGATTGAGTCGGGTTATACGGGCAAAGGGACGAAAACGGTTTTGGCGGCGAAGGCCATGGCGAAGGTCAGTTTTCGGCTTGTGCCTGACCTCAAACCTGCGGTGGTGGTGGATTTATTACGCAAGCATTTAGATAAACATGGCTTTACTGACATTCAAATTGAAGATTTAGGTGGCGAATATCCCGCCAAATCTGACCCCAACGCCCCGATTGTGCAAGCGGCGGCGGCGGCGGCGCAACAAATATATGGGGTCGCGCCGATTGTCTACCCCATGATGGCCGCGACAGGCCCCATGTGGCCTATCGCCGTCGCGCATGACATTCCTGTTGTTGGCTTCGGCATGGCCTACCCTGGTATCCAAATCCACGCGCCCAATGAGCATTTGCGTTTAGCCGATTATTTCAAGGGATTACAGATGGTCGGGCGATTTTTACAGGAGTTTTCAAAATAAAACGAAAAAGCACTACAACGAATTTATGAAAAAAACGAATAGTTATTGTGATACAGAAAGTTTACGGAGTGCAAACCTTCAGGTTTGCGCCACTGCAACTGAGCAAACCTGAAGGTTTGCACTCCAAATGATGATGAAATAATTCGTTAATTTCACTTATTCGTTGTAGCATTTAGGAGATACCATGCTACTTCAAGCAACAACTGAACAATTATTTCGAGAAAAATTTAAGCAAGCCCCCACTCATTTCTTTCAGGCCCCTGGCCGTGTGAATTTGATTGGCGAGCATACGGATTATAACGATGGCTTCGTGTTGCCATGCGCTATCAATTATCAAACCGTTATCGCCGCGGCCGCCCGTAGCGATAAACGCATTGTCGTAACATCTGCTAATTTTGAGGGGCAAATGAGCGAGTTTGACCTGACTGCACCGATTGAGCATGACGCGGCCGCGCCCTGGAGTGATTATGTGCGGGGCGTGGCTTGGACATTACAGCAACGGGGCTATGAATTACAGGGCGCAAATTTGGCCTTAATGGGTAATGTACCGCAAGGCGCGGGGCTGAGTTCTTCGGCTTCATTAGAGGTGGCGGTTGGCACAACCTTAAGCTATCTGAGTGGTTTGCCGCTAGATGGTAAAACGGTGGCGTTAGTGGGGCAGCAGGCCGAGAATCAATTCGTGGGCGTTAATTGTGGGATTATGGACCAATTTATCTCGGCTTTGGGGCGACCTAACCATGCTTTGTTGATTGATTGTCGTTCATTGGATTATCGCGCCGTTCCTTTGCCTGCTCACATGGCCGTTATCATTGTTAATAGCAATGTTAAGCGGGGCTTGGTGGATAGCGAATATAACACCCGCCGCCAACAATGTGAGGCCGCCGCCGCTTATTTTGAGGTCAAAGCCTTACGGGATGTATCGCTGGAGATGTTTAATGAGCGCGCGCATGGGCTAGACCCATTGATTGCCAAGCGCGCCAAGCACATTATTACTGAAAATGACCGCACTGAGGCCGCGACGGTGGCTTTACGAACGGGGGATATGCAACAAATGGGGCAATTGATGTCAGAGTCTCATGTTTCCATGCGTGACGATTTTGCCATTACCGTGCCGCAGATTGATGCGCTCGTAGAAATTATGGCGCAAGTGATAGGCACTGCGGGCGGGGCGCGCATGACGGGGGGTGGTTTTGGTGGCTGTACCGTTGCCCTCGCGCCGCTAGACATGGTGCCAGCGGTTACGACGGCGGTGGAGCAACGTTACCCCGCCATTACGGGTTTGCAGCCGACCATTTACGTTTGCCAAGCCATGGCGGGCGCGGGGTTGATGGAGTAGAAAGAAAAAGAGTCCACAATGACGTGGACTCTTTTTTGTTAGGACTTACGCAAAAATGGCTTATTTGTGGCAGGAGTCCGCAATCATTTGCGGGCTGTCCGCAAAGAATTGCGGACTCCTGCGTAAGTTCTATTTTTATTGCACTAACCCTTTCTTGCCAAAGGTCTGCGCCCAACCCGCAATGCCATCAACGAGGCTGGCAATGCGTTGGCTTGACCAACCACTATCAATCAAATAGGCGGCCGCTTGCAGACTGGTGTTGCCTTGCCAACATTGAAATACAATGTCTTTATCTTTCGGCAATTCGCTCAAACGGCGGGGAATTTCTTGCACAAAAATATTGACCGCGCTAGGGATATGCCCTGATTGATATTCTGATGGGGTACGCATATCCACCACCAACACGTCATCGCCTCGGTCAAGGCGGTCTTTTAGTGCTTCAGGCGTAATTTCATTGACTGTAATCGGTTCGTTCATGATGTTTATTAACAAGTGCTGTGATGTTGGCTTTTATTTCTAAAAGCCAACATCTCGGCACTTTAGTTATTAATTGAGATAAATAAGGTTACTTTAGATGAAATGTCTTAAGCTATTGTAAGGTTTTAAGCCTTATAATAGCTCATTTAGTTAAGCCTTTCTGACCAAAGGCACTCGTCCAGCCCGACATACCACCCTGTAAACTCGACAGCCGTTCTTGAGAGTAGCCTTTGTTAAGTAATGTAGCGATAGCTTGACGGCTGGTGTTACCATGCCAACATTGAAACACAATGTCTTTATCTTTCGGGAGTTTATTCACTTGTTGCGGAATTTCATGGGCGGCAATATGAATTGCCCCAGAAATATGACCCGCTTTGTATTCCGCCGCGCTTCGCATATCCACCACCATCGGTTTATTTTTCTGACTCAGGCGGTTTTTTAATTCTTCAGGGGTAATTTGGGGGACATCTGGCCCCGTAATGAGGCCAAAGAGTTTACCTAAAAGTTGCATGTTTTTGTTGGGGGACATCTGGCCCCGTAATGAGGCCAAAGAGTTTACCTAAAAGTTGCATGTTTTTGAGGGAATCCGCGAAGGGGCGGGAAGAAAAAGCATGATGTGGTCTAGTCATCAGGTGACTTTAAGTCACCTGATGACTAACTAAATTTCTTCGCGTCTCTTCGCGGACGCTGTTTAATTTCCAATATACTTCGCGTAGATACCACGCGCCACACCTTCATCTTCTGTCCCTTTGATGATGGCGCGCCCATCAGCAAAGAGCGTAATGTCATAATCCGCCACGCCAAAACGTAATAAATACTCGTTATTAGCGGTCAATTCGCTAATCGATTGTAATTGTTGGGCTAACTCGGCCAGATTGAGCCAATGGGGAGTGGCGGGGCGAATTTGCATGGCGTTACGCCCACATAACTTGGCCGTGTGATTTTGTTGCGTTTGATTAAGAAACTCGAAATTGCGCTGTTGGCAAGTCGGGCAATGGGGGCGCGGGCCATGATGATGAAACTGCTCAAAACTGTTATCCCACGCATCTACATGGATAATGCCGCGATTTAACTCGCCCTGCCCGACTAGCAATTTAATTGCTTCCGTTGCGCTAATGCTCGCCAAAATGCTGACCACGGGGCCAACCACGCCCGCCGTATCACAAGTGGGGTTGCTGCCAGGTGGAGGCATTTGCTCTACCAAACAGCGCAAACAGGCCGTTTCCCCAGGGATAATCGTTTGGCTCATGCCGTAACTCGCCACCGCGCCCGTATAAATCCAGGGGATATTGTGCTTAATACAAGCGTCATTCAGCAGATAGCGCGCCTCAAAATTATCGCTGCCGTCCATAACCAACGTTGCGCCATGGATTAGCGACTCAATATTCTCGGCTTGCACATCAGCGACCACGCCATGTATTTCAATTTCTGAATTTATCAGGCGGAGTTTGCGCTCGGCGGCGACGGCTTTGGGCAGATTGGCGGCTAAATCGGCCTCATCAAAGAGGAGTTGACGTTGTAGATTATTAAGCTCGATAAAGTCGCGGTCAACAATGGTCAAATGACCCACGCCTGCCCGTGCTAAATGATTGGCAATAACCGTTCCCGTTGCGCCACAGCCAATGATGACCACGCGGGCGGCGAGGAGTTTGAGTTGGCCTGTTTCGCCGATACCCTTAAAAATGGTTTGGCGTTTATAACGCGCTAAATCACTCATGATGACATTCCTTAGATACTGATACCCCGTAGGGGTATATGAAGGGCATTATAAATCACCTTTTGTTTTTTGTCAAAAAGAGAAGTGACCAGATTTTTGTTTTAATTTTGTCAGGACTTTCGCAAAAATGGATTCTTTTGAGTAGGAGTCCGCAATTCTTTGCGGACAGCCCGCAAAGAATTGCGGACTCCTGCGTAAGTTCCGTCTATGAATTTTGGTCAACAATTTCCAACGGCACGGGCATGAATCGGCGCAGCCCTTCATTCGCCAGCCGCCAAACTTGGGTATTAAAGGGTTTGCGCTCATGAATGGAGGCAATGAGATAATAGACCTCCTCCCATGCGCTGTCCATATCGGTTTGTGACGGAATGGGCGGCCAATCGGGGTGAGAGTGGTAAATGCCCATGATGTCCTGTCCCGCGTCATCGGCGGCAAATTGCACTTGAGCAAATTCTTCGCTGCTTATAATGAAGCGGTCAGTACGGGCCTCATTTTGGTTGGTAGCGCGGCGCACGGTTTGCACCAAATCGCCTTGACCTAGCAAGAAACCGCAACATTCATAGGGGTAGGTCTCGGCGGCATGGGTGTAAATTTGTTTAAGTTGAGCGTCAGTTATCTTCATAATGCGAGATTACCTATGTTTTTTACTGGCATATGGGGCGTAATTATTGGGTGGGTTTTTGACCGGGTGTGACAATGCGGCGCGGCTGCTGTAAGTGGCGGTGTAGCTAGATACCGTCATAATGTAGGTCGGGCAGCGCAAAATCATAGATTTGAGGCGGGGGTTAAGATTGATATTATCGGCCATGGTAATGACCGTAGGGCGATTGGCGGTGTAACGATAATTAAATAATTGATATAATTTTTCATTCGCCCACGCGGTGGCACTTTCTGTGCCTAAATCATCTAGCACCAGAAACGGGGATTTTCGTACTTCATCAAAACGGCGGTCATACGGAACATTACTGTTTGGGCTAAAGGCAGCCCGTAAGTAATCTAATAAATCTGGCACGGTAACAAATAAGGCGGCTTGGGTGCGGAGAAAGTATTCATTGGCAATGGCTGCCGCCAAATGGGTTTTACCACAGCCATAAACGCCTGATAAAACAAACCAACCGTTAGGGCTTTCAGCATATTGTACGGCTTGGTCGAAAATACGCTTAAGGTTGCGAGCTTGTTCGCCCGTCAATTCATTTTGTCTGTTTTCAAAGGTATCAAAGGTTTTATCATTATATAATGATAGGCTTGATAGGTCAGAATGTTCGGGGGCTACGCCGACCTGTCGATAATCGGCGGTGGAAATCGCATGAACCCGTGAAAATCCATCATCCCACATGCGCGAACGGATGCGCAGGTCAATGGCTTCAGGTTCTAGGTTGGTGGTGATGACGGTGGGTAATTGGGCATTATAACGATAATTAAAGAGTTGAAATAGTTTCTCTTGCGCCCATGAGGTGGAACTTTGAGTGCCAAAATCATCTAAAACTAACAACGGCGTACTCCGCACTTCCTCAAACCGTTGGTCATACGCCACAGGACTTTCAGGGTTAAACGTCGCGCGGAGATGGTCTAGTAAATCAGGCACAACTACAAAAATGGCGGGTTTGCCTTGGCTAACGACATAATTCGCAATGGCTGCCGCTAAATGGGTTTTACCACAGCCGTAGCCGCCCCGTAATACTAACCACCCTTCAGGATGGCGAGCAAAGGCAATGGCCGCTTGATATGCTCTTTCTAAAGTTTGCCGCCGCGTATCCGTTTGGCCTACGCCTTCAGCTTTAAATTTCTCAAAGGTGAAACGGGCGAGGCTATCCAAATTGCTCACTTTACGTAATTCATCTTGCCGTTTAATTACAACCTCAGCCTGACGACATTTACATGGCACGGGTTTACCAAAATCAGGGTGGCCGAGGGGCAACTCTTGGCGCAGAAAACCCATGCCATGGCACAGCGGGCAAACATTGGGGTCAGTGGATATTTGTACTTGAGACGAAAAAGGATGTTGAATCGAATTAGCCAATTTTTTCGGTATAAAATTATTATTATCAAACATGTCAGCCATTGATTTCATAAACCCTACCTTATGCGAGTTACATTAAACCTCACTCCAGCCCTCTCCTTTATTCCCGTATGGGGATATTTAGGCGAGGGAGTAAAATTTTAATGCAATAAAACTTTCTTAAATTCTTCTTCAGTATACCATGTTTTTTCTTTGGTAGCCCCTTTTTGTTCCAAATCATTTCGACCAGAGGCGGCCCAACGTTGTAATATAGCTTCAATATAACTCCAGTTTCGCTTATTCTGCTCCACCGCGATACCAAAAGCCTCTTCAATCCAAGCAGGGGGATAAAGAGCTTCGGCTTCCTTTAATTTGTCGCTCATGATAGGCCCAAAGAGGCCAATGTTTTCTAAATAAAGCTTAAAAATATTCGTCTGTTTCTGTAAGCCCACCGCTTCGGTTTGCGTTGTAATATGTAAGGTGAGTTCACCCGCCGCGAGTTTCGCTTGTGCTTGTCGCCCGCGCTCACTGTTCAAAAAATAGACATCATGGTAGCCCAACTCATCTTGGATTCGACTATGGAGGAGGCTACCTCGGTTTACGGCCTGGCGTAATCCGTTGGCTAAGGCCACTTCAACATTTGTTTCAGTGTTAAGTAGGCTTTGAACTAAGGTTTCATCAGCTAACAGGTCATCACGCGAAATGACGTGGCGAGTTTGGCGGGTGTGTAGCCACAAAATGTGCAGCGTGATTTTTAGCTCAACCAAATTATCTATTTGCGGTACAACGTGGGTGAAAAATAAATCAGGAATAGAGATAAACCGCATTTCACCAGCGGGAAAGCCTTTGAATATTTCCATGGTTCACCCCGATTTGTTAATAATCTAAAGGTTGTCGGGTAATATCTAAATCGGTAAATTGGGCGACCTGTTTCTTAAAGAAAACCGATACTTTGCCCGTTGGCCCTGAACGGTGTTTCGCAATAATAATTTCCGCAATGTTAGGAAATTCCGAATCTTCGTTATACACTTCATCGCGGTAAATAAATAGCACCACATCCGAATCCTGTTCAATTGAACCCGACTCTCTCAAATCCGAAAGCATGGGGCGTTTATCGGCCCGCGACTCCACCTGACGAGATAGCTGGCTTAGGGCGAGAATGGGAATGTTAAGTTCACGGGCTAAGGTCTTAACAGAGCGAGAGATAAAACTAATTTCTTGCTGACGGTTTTCACTCCGCATATCCCCTTGCATAAGTTGCAAATAATCCACAATCATTAAATCAAGGCCATGCTCCGCATGTAAGCGGCGGGCTTTGGTGCGAAGGTCATACGCTGAAATGGCGGCAGTATCATCAATAAATATCGGAATATTTGAGAGCGTCGAGCAAACTTTGGTGAGTAACGGCCATTCCTCTTCCGTAATATCGCCCAATCTTAGCCGTTGAATGTCAATGCCTGTTTCGGCGGCAATGAGCCGCTGCACTAACTGTTCATCACTCATTTCAAGGCTGAAAATAGCCACTCGTTTATCCCAACGGCGCGCCGCTTGCAGAGCAACGCTCAAAGCTAACGAAGTATTATGCACCAGCATGTCGTCAGCTACAAAATTATGGGTATCAGCTACCGTCAAATCATAAACTTGTTGCTCACCTTTGGATTCAATTTTGACAATTTTATCCCAATAAATATCACTTTGAGCCAAATTGATGAGTTGCTTTGACCCAATGGCGTTGCCAATTGCCAATAATCTATCACGACTAGGGGCGCGTTGACCGACATGAATATTGGCAGAAGAGGGTAAACCCATGTCATTATAAAGTTCGCGCCAGGTGCGCTTGCCTTTAGCTTGTGTAATGTAATTCCATATTTCCAAAGGGATAATATCGGTGTTGGGATTAGAAACCGTTTGTTGAATGTAATCTTGTATCTTAGTTAGGGCAGTTTCTTTACCAAAAGTTCCAATTTGCTCAACAAATAGCTTTAAATTAGGCGTACCCGTAATCCGTAATTCATACGCTGGCCGAGAATCACCGTTATATTTTATTTGGCGATGACGTAATTTTGCAATAATTCCAAAACGTAATAATAAATGTTGTACCCCATGCGCTAATTTTAAAGAAACCGTGCTGTAAGAAATAGCCGCTTGTTTACCTAACTGAATATAAAGACTACCATCGCAAGCAAAAAGACGATTTAAGAAAAGAGCTAATTTGGGGCGAGTGTAACGATAAACATTGTTAGGTATCTCTTTGGTCGCAGCCACTTTTCCCCACACATCTTGCTCTTGGAGCCAAACGGTCAGACTATTAAGGCCATTTTTGCTGATAGCAGGTAGTCCATGAATTGCCATGTTATCGGAGGGTAGCTGTAATTCATTACAAAGTAATTCAAAAATGGGGGCTGATGGTACACAGTGACCCAGACTCCATTGAGCCACTAAACCAGAGCTAACCCCTAACTTTTTAGCCAGTTTAGCTTGTGATAAATTAGCTTGTTGCATGGCGCGATTGAGTTGTTGGGCAAAATCAGCGCGCCCTATTTTGATAAAATCTAAATCTCCCGTCACGTGAACTGTAGGGGTGCGTTTGCCTTGACTGTCTCGTAAAGAGGTTTTTGTGCCTGGAAATTGTTGGGCAGCCAGAGCAAAATCTTCTCGTAAACGAGGGTTACTGTTGGTAAATTGTGGGCAAGAACCATTAACACAGCCATCAGCCAATAGATAAGCCAAAACTTTGACTTCATGTTCAGGCGCATCGTAATGTCCAAAAACAGGAATAATTCGCGGGACAGCAATGTAATCGCCTTCGTTTAATTCACCGAGAGAACGCCAGCCATTTATGGTCAAAAAGGGGTGGGTGAGAGTAACTTTTATGGTGCGCCCTAATGCTGTGGTCACTTGATAAACAGGCTTGACCCCATCGTTTACAAAGTCACTAGCCGTAGTATGTTGTAATTTATAATCATTATTTAGCGTCAGAATATCGGCTTGGCGACGGTGTACTAATGTTTCAATCGTGATTAAATCGCCCGAATTTGGGTCTATCAATTGGGTATCGGCAGTAACACATTTGCCCATCCCAGGTCTGCCCGCCATGACAATCATATCGGAACGTTGCAATCCGCCTAACATTTTATCCAAGTCAGTGAGACTGGTGGGAATCCCTACCACTTCGCCTTTGTGTTTATGGAGATAGTCTAGCCTGTCGTAATATTTATCTATAATTTGACTAATCGGGCGGAGGTCACGTTCACTGCGACGGGCAGAAACGCCAAAAATAAGTTCCTCGGCGCGGTCAACCACTTCATCGGTTGCGTTTTGGTCTTCATAAGCCATGCGCGCAATTTTACCTGCCGCGTCAATTAAACGACGCAGCAGGGCGGTGCGCTCAATGATACGACCATAAAACTCGGCATGGATGGAGGTGGGGGTGGCGTTAATTAAGCTGGTTAAATGGGCGGGGCCGCCAATTTCGTATAGCTGATTGCGTCGTTCTAGTTCATCACTCAGGGTGACTAAATCAGACGGTTCACGCTTTTCATGCAAATCACGGATGGCCGAAAATATCCAACCATTACGTTCCACAAAGAAATCTTTTTCATCAATAAACGTTGCGACCCGCATGATGGCATCTGAATCGATGAGTAATGAACCGAGGAGGGCTTCCTCGGCATCTACGTTATGTGGTTGTAATGTGTCGGGTGTGGCACTGAGGGATGAATTTTTTGACATTGGTTTAACCCCCCTTAATCCCCCCGTATTGGGGGGAAATTTTGTTCCCTCTCCTAATAGGAGAGGGTTAGGGTGAGGTGTTTAGGAAAAGTGAAGGCAAAACCTCTGAGATTCGAGACCTCAGAGGTTGAGTAGGTATTTTATCAGTTGGATATACTAACTAAAAAACGGGGTGAAAAAGCAGTACCACCAATAGGGGAACGGTTAAAAAATTACGATTTAACGAGGACAACGTTATTGGGGGGGATTAATTTTTCTTTCCCAAATCATCCAAGTCAAGGTCATTAATGAAATCTCGGAAAGCCGATAATTGTTCTTGTTCTTCTTCCGAAATCGGCTCATCTTCTTCTGCCTGAGTGGCAGCTACATCTAAATCGGCTTCAGGGACAATTGCCGCTGCTTCCATCACATCATCAGCCACGAATAAAGCAGAATTGGTTCGTACGGCTAAAGCAATGGCATCACTGGGGCGGGCATCAATTTCAATGCTTTGACCATTGACATCCATCACAATGCGCGCATAAAAGGTATCATTTTTAAGTTCGCTGACCATGATGTGTGAAATGGTCGCTCCCATTTCATCTATTACATTTTTTAACAAGTCATGCGTTAAGGGGCGAGCCACTTGGACATCTTGTAACTGAATGGTAATGGCATCGGCTTCAAATGGGCCAATCCAAATAGGTAAATACCGATTAGAATCGGATTCTTTGAGTACCACCACTCGGTGTTGAGACATTAAACTGACGCGAATACTATCTATTTCAACTTCAATCATGCGCTAATCCCCTGTGAGTAATAAATTAAGGTCACTAATGGCTGAATTATACCACAGGCAAGATGGGCATACAAGTATCTCTTAGCCCAGCAGATGTTTGGAGGTATAATAAAATGATGGGTCTAAAACAAATTTTTGCTTTATTATGGGTCGTAACTTGTGCGTTACAGGGCTGTTTTTCAATCAATTCTATTGAACATGTGGCGGCGCAACAGAAATTAAGGGCAGCCTGGCAAGCTAATCAGCATGCCATTTGGCAAATTGAGGGGGCGCAACTGCCTGTGGGGGGGCCAATGGTGGTGGAGGTGTGGCAGGTTGGCCGACAATATCGGTGGGAAATTTTGGAGTCTTCAGCCATACAATTAGTGGGGGAAACGCTCATTTTTAATGGGCATGAGGCTTGGCGTTACAATCGTTTTGAGGCAACTCCCGCCCAATTCAAAACCACATCATCCACTTTAATGCCCATAACCGCCGTTTTTGCGCTGGTTACAACTTATTTAATACAGCCACCAATAGCGGCTACTGACCAAACCACTTGGTTATTACGTAATGAAAGTGAAACCATAACGCTTATTTTTGCGGATGAGACGCAACTTATTATGGAACTAGCGACGGGTTTGCCTAAATCCATAAAATTAGTTCGAGGGGGTAAAACCATGATGCTTAAAGCGCGTCAGATGGATTTATTGGCGCGCCCCATGAAGGGGTTGTTTGCGCCATGTTGTCCTTGATATACAGCCAAAAACTGGAGTCCAAATCTTTAGATTTGACTCTAAC
>JAIFLK010000298.1 GCA_020049115.1 Chloroflexota bacterium
TTTTATTCGGCGGAACATCAATTAAAGTTACGTGATGAAATTACGCCTACTTTGATGAATGATGGGCAATGGGTGGGGGAGATGGCTTTAAAAGGTCGTCATGGGGTGCTTACGCCCGTGATTGCCAATTATTTTATTGTGCGAGATGAGCATGGTCAGCCACGTTATATGTCTGCGGTGATGACGGATGTTACGGAATTGAAGCGCACTACGGAGGCGTTGCAACAGGCGAAAGAAGGGGCGGAGTTGGCGAATCGGGCGAAGAGTGAATTTTTGGCGAACATGAGCCATGAATTACGCACGCCGTTGAATGGCATTTTAGGCTATGCTCAAATTTTGGGGCGCGATAAAACCTTGACTCCACCACAACAAAATGGCGTGAGTGTAATTCAACATAGTGGCGAGCATTTGCTTAATCTGATTAATGATATTTTGGATTTGTCTAAGATAGAGGCGGGGCGGCTAGAGATTCATCCGACGGAGTTTCACCTGGACCGATTTTTGAGGAGTATCAATAATATGATCCAAATTCGGGCGCAAGATGCGGGGCTTTATTTCAAATATGAGCCTCTCACTGAGTTGCCATTGGCGGTGATGGGTGATGAAAAACGGCTGCGTCAGATTTTAATTAACTTGTTAGGCAATGCCATCAAATTTACCAAAACAGGTGGCGTGACCTTCAAAGTTGGGCCACACTATGGTAAAATACGGTTTCAAGTTGAAGATACTGGCATTGGCATCGCCGATGACCACCTTGAGCATATTTTCCAGCCGTTTCGTCAAGTAGGGGATGTTTATAAGAAGGCGGAGGGGACGGGTTTAGGACTTTCGATTAGTAAACGGTTGGCTGAGGCGTTGGGCAGTGAGCTTAAGGTGATGAGTACCTTTGGGCAGGGGACTATTTTTTGGTTAGATATAGAGTTACCTATCGTTACTTCATGGCAATCGGCTGAGGCTGCGCCTGCGCCGCTGATTATCGGTTATAACCATGTTTATGGGCGACCCCTGAAAGTGTTGGTGGTGGACGATAAAATGGGTAATCGTCAAGTAGCGATAGATATGTTAACGCCGTTGGGGTTTGAGGTCTTTGAGGCGATGGACGGCATACAGGCGATTGAGCAGGTAGAGGTGATACAGCCTGATATTATTTTGATGGATATTGTCATGCCTAACATGAATGGCTTGGAGGCAACACGTCAGATTAGACAACATGGGATTGAGGCTCAAACGAATAAACTGGTCATTATTGCGGCTTCGGCAAGTGCCTTTGAAAATGACCAAGAGGAAAGCCGAGTGGCGGGGTGTGATGATTTTCTGCCTAAGCCGATTCATTTGGATGCCTTACTCAAGCAGCTAGAAAAACATTTGGCCGTTGAGTGGCTTTATGAGGGGCAAGGTGAAGTGACGGTTTCTTTAGAAGATGCTACTGTTGAGGTGGCGACCATGTTGCCCCTTGAATTGGCGCGCCAAATTTATGAGTTTGCAGGTAAGGGGCGAATAAAACCCCTGCGGCAAGCGATTGACGAGTTGGAAGCCCTTGGCCCACAGTATCAATTTCAGGTGAATGAGTTAAGATTGATGGTGAAGCAGTATCAAGTGAGTGAAATTCAAAAATTTCTTGAGCCTTATCTATTGTTGGAGACCCATGACTAATCAGAGTGATAATCAAATTTTAATTGTGGATGATAACCCCGCGAACATAGATGTGCTGTTTAATTATTTGGATGAAGTAGGGTTTGATATTTCGGTGGCGACGCATGGGCAACAGGCGATTCAACGGTGTCAACAGGTTAAGCCTGATTTGATTTTGTTAGATGTGATGATGCCTGATATGGATGGTTTTGAGGTATGTCGGCATATAAAAAGCCAACCTGATTTAAAGCATATTCCAGTTATTTTTATGACGGCTTTAACGGAAGCGTCAGATAAGGTCATGGGTTTTGAAGTGGGCGCGGTGGATTATATTACGAAACCGTTTCAACATGAAGAAGTGTTGATGCGGGTTAATACTCATTTAACTATTCATAATTTGCAGCGTGAACTTGAGCAAACCAATAAAGATTTAGAGCGACGAATTTCGCAGCGTACCGCTGAATTAACTCAGGTTAATGCCGATTTAGAGCATGAAATAGCCAAGCGACGGTCAGCTTATCAAGGCTTAACTAAAATTAATACGGCTTATAGCCGCTTTGTACCGAAAGAGTTTTTGAGTTTGTTAGGCCAACAAAATATTACGGATGTGGCTTTGGGCAACCATCGCGAGATGGAGATGACGATTATGTTTTCTGATATTCGCTCATTTACCAGCATGTCGGAACAGATGACTCCCAAAGAAAACTTCGATTTTGTTAATGCTTATTTGGGGCGAGTTGGCCCCGTGATTCGGCAATATCGGGGAGTGGTGGATAAGTTTATTGGCGATGCCGTGATGGCTCTTTTCCCACTCAAGCCTGATAATGGGATTAAGGCCGCGATTGCGATGTTGCAAACTCTTTTAGTGTATAATGAAACTCGTGACCGCCCTGACCGTTTGCCGATTAAAACGGGCATTGGTTTACATACGGGACTCGTAATATTAGGTACAGTGGGTGAACCAGAACGTTTAGAAGGGACGGTTATTTCTGACGCGGTGAACATTGCGTCTCGGCTAGAACAATTGACTAAATTATATGGGGCTTCAATTATTATCAGTGGTCAAGTCTTAAGCCAGCTTGAGGCTCCCCTTGATTATCACATCCGTTTTTTGGGGCAAGTACAAGTTAAAGGTAAACAAAAAATAATTTCAGTTTTTGAAGTTTTTGATGGTGATTTGCCTGAAATTTTTGAGCTGAAATCGAACACCCGCGTTGATTTTGAGCAAGGGGTGACCCATTATCTCCAACAAAAATTTAGTGAGGCTACCGCCTGTTTTGAGCAAGTTTTGGGCATTAATCCCCAAGATAGAGCCGCTCAACTTTATCTTGAATCGATGGCTAATGTGGCTAAAAACGACAAGCAAACCATTTTACCTTTAAGCTAATTTTTAAGAAGGAGTAAAACTTCTGTGAATAAAATGCACGCAAATATTTTAATTGTTGAAGATAATCCCACTAATATTGATGTAGTATTTAGTTACCTTGATGAGGCGGGGTTTGATATTTCGGTGGCAACGAGTGGTGAATCTGCCTTGCAACAGTGTTTACTTACTCAGCCTGATGTGGTGTTATTAGATGTAATGATGAGTGGGATTGATGGCTTTGAAACCTGCCGCCGTTTAAAAGCGAACCCCGAAACGGCTGACATTCCCGTTATTTTCATGACGGCCTTGGCTGATACGAAGGATAAAGTACAAGGTTTTGTAGTTGGAGCCGTAGATTATATTACTAAGCCAATTCAACATGAGGAATTATTAGCGCGCTTAATGACTCATCTTAAAATTCGGCAATTGCAAAAGCAAACTGAAAATCAAAATACTGAGTTACAAAAAGTAATGAAGCAAGTTCGACAGTCCAAACAATTATTGACTGCGGTGATTGATGCTACGCCTGATTGGATTTTTGCGCTAGATAAAGAGAATTATTTTATTTTGGCAAACAAAGAAATTGCAAATGCTTTCAATTTGTCTCCACAAACCATGGTTGGTAAATCACCTGTTGAATTAGGGCTGAGTGCTATCCAAATTTGGGGCGATGCGGAACATGGGTCTCAAGGCTTACAAACGGATAACGAATTAGTTTTGGCGGGTCAAGCACTACATAACCCACAGCAGCTTATGGTATTGACCGATAATTCTAGCCGCATTTTTGATACGTATAAGTTGCCTTTACGTGATAAAACGGGCGAGGTTTTTGCGGTCCTCGCTATCAGTCGAGATATTACGCTGCAAAAACGGGCTGAGGAAATTTATCAAAAACAAGCAGAACTGCAACGAGCTATTTTAGATAATGCGGGTTACGCTATTATTTCCACTGATACTGAGGGGTTGATTCAAGTATTTAACCCGACGGCTGAGAAGATGTTAGGGTATAAAGCTGAGGATATTATTGGTAAAGTTACCCCCGCGCTCTGGCATGATGGAGAGGAGGTAGTCAAACGGGCGGAACAGCTTTCGATAGAGCTAGGGGTGAAGATAGAGCCAGGTTTTGAGGTTTTTGTGACTAAATCTCGACTTAATTTGCTTAATGAATATGAATGGACTTACATTGATAAACATGGTGCGCGCTTCCCTGTATTGCTAACTATTACGGCTTTGCGGGATGCCACAGGAACTATTTTTGGCTTTCTCGGCCTTGCCAGTGATATTACTGAACGCAGAAAGTTACAACATGAAGTTGAAGCCTATCAATATCATTTGGAAAAATTGGTTGATGACCGCACTCAGCGGTTAGAAATTATTGCCCAACTTAGCAAGCAATTGACGGCCATTTTAGATTTACAAAAATTACTAGAACTATTGGTTAATCAACTGAAAGAAGGGCTAGGCTATTATCATGTGCATGTTTATTTGCGTGACGATGATAGCGATACACTCGTTATGGTGGCGGGGTCGGGTGAGGTAGGGCAGATTTTGAAAAATCGTCAACATCAACTTAAACTGAAACAAGGCATTGTGGGGCAAGTGGCTGCTAGTAATGAACCATTTTTGAGCAATAATGTTGATGAAGTAGCCCACTTTTTCCGTAACCCCTTATTGCCTGATACTTTATCAGAATTGGCCGTGCCATTACATATTATGGGGCAAGTCATTGGGGTGTTAGATATTCAAAGTAATCACCTCAATGCTTTCACGGCCACCGATGTTTTTATGATGCAATCTATTGCTGACCAAGCGGCCATTGCGGTGCAAAATGCCCGTTTATTGTCAGATAGACAGGCGACCATTGCTAAATTACAGGTGGTTGACCGTGCGAAATCTCAGTTTATTACAATGATGAGCCATGAACTTCGTACGCCACTCCATGCTATCAATGGTTTCTCGGAGCTATTGCTGATGGGCTTAAGTGGCGATTTATTGCCGCAGGTACAGGAAGATGTCCAATTGATTTATAATAATGGGCAACACCTTTTGGCCTTGATAAATGATGTTTTGGATGTGTCCCAAATTGAATCAGGCCAGCTACAACTCACACCTCAGCCGATAAATGTGAAAGAACTAGTCACCAGAGTTCTAGAAACCGCCAACATGTTAATTAAAGATAGATCTTTGCAGGTTCTGGTTGATGTGCCTGAAACATTACCTATTATTCAGGCTGACCCAACACGGCTACATCAAGTTTTATTAAATTTAGTGAGTAACGCCGTTAAATTTACGCCTCAAGGCAGTATCAAGATTCAGGTTAAACATCAAGACCATGAAATTTATTTTTCAGTCATTGATACAGGAATTGGTATTGCTAACAATAAATTACAGGCTATTTTTGAAGCCTTTCAACAGGCCGATATGTCTGACGCGCGGCGTTATGGTGGCACAGGCTTGGGGTTAACTATTTCACAAAAATTGGTGCAACTACATGGCGGTAAAATGAGCGTTAAAAGTCAAGAAGGGGTTGGTTCGCAATTTACCTTTACTCTTCCCTTAGTGTCTGAGGTGTGAAATTTGGCTACTGGACTGTTTATTTAGTATCAGTATATCAAGATTTTACCCCCTCACCCCAGCCCTCTCTCAATGGGAGAGGGAGTATCTTGTCTCCTCTCGCCCTTAATCCCCCCGACATCAGGGGGAGATGTTGTTCTCTCTCCTACGTAGGAGAGGGCTGGGGGTGAGGTGTTTGCGTAAGTCCTATAGTACATGGTCAGACAAGAATGTCCGACCTACCAACGGTAGAACAGACATTCTTGTCTGTTCGGATATGCTAGAAATTAAATGAATAATCCACTATTCCCCTTGAAGAACTATTGAAATAAATAAACAATTAGGCTAAACTTATTTATCATAGATTTATCCTAAAGCTAAAATTTAACATTGAGGTTGCTGGTGAATAAATACCGTTTAAAAGGGCAACAACTCGCCGTAGTTTTTATCATGGGCTGTTTGTTATTTAACTACCCATTACTGTTTGTTTTTAGCCATAATACCCTCGTATGGGGCATTCCTTTACTTTATTTATATATTTTTATCACCTGGGCTTTAATGATTACCCTCATGATAATTATTATCGAACGGCATAAATGACATATACTGCGAGAGGGCATAAACTGGAGTGTCAAAATTTTATTTTGACAGCGAAAATGAAATTTTCGCCCTCGCGCAGTATAATTCCTTATCTTATTGGCTTAAACTTGCGAAAGCAGTTATATTAATGGGATAAAAGAGCTGTAAAAATTCCAATATGCGTAAATTATTCACTCAGGTGGCCCTTAACTATATCAATTTAGCGTTAGTCCCTTTATTAATTATTGGGGTTATTTTTATTGGCTTAGGGTTACCCTCACAAATTTATCAGACTTTTTCGTTGCAAAATGAAGCAGCCTGGAGCCTGGCGGTTGAAATTGTCATTATTGTGATGGCGGTATTTTCCGTTAATATACTGGTTGCTATTGGGTTAGCCATTTGGGTCAATCGGCAAATTGTCCAGCCCATTAATACCTTGATACTCATGGCTCAAACCATCAGTAACGGTGATTTAACCCAGTCCGTCACGGTGACGAGCCAGAATGAATTGGGCATCTTAGCTCAAACTTTGAATAGCCTGGCGACTCGATTTCATGACTCCATTGAAACTTTAGAACAACAGGTCAGTCATCGAACGAAGGCCCTAGAAATAACGGCTGAAATAAGTCGCCAAATTACGACTATTTTTGAGGTCGATAAATTATTAGAGTATATTGTCGTTCGTTTGCAAGCAGAATTTAAGGCTTATCATGTTCAAATTTATTTACTCAATGAAGAAAGCCAAACTTTAATCGCCCATCAAGGTTATGGTGAAGTGGGTTTATGGCTACAACAGCAGCATCGTAGTTATAAACTAGGTGAAGGAACTGTGGGGCAAGTGGGCGAAACAGGTCAATATCTTTTGATTAATGATGTAACTACTTATTCCAACTTTGTATTAAATCCATTGTTACATCAAACCCAAGCTGAATTAGTGGTACCACTTCATAAAGGCGAACAATTGTTAGGTATCTTAGATATTTTAAGTCAAGAGCGTCATCATTTTTCTGAAGTGGATGTGTTGGTGGTGCAAGCCATTGCGGACCAAGTTGCCATTGCCTTAAATAATTTGCGACAATTTGCTAAAACCCAGGCCGTTTTAGATGAAGTAGAGCGTCTTAACCGCCGTTTAACGCGTGAAAGCTGGCAAAATTCCCTGGCCGAGGAAGAAAATCCAACGATTGGTTATGAATTTAAGCATGGTTTGATGAAACCTATTAAACAGATACAATCAGTTATAGAGCCAATTCATCCACTGAACTCTTTTGTTAGTTTAATGCCCAATGGCGACCATGATCGACCTCAAGGTGAACTAGCGGTGCCATTAATGTTGCGCGGCGAAATGATTGGGCTATTGAAAGTCAAACGGACTGAAAAACCTCAATGGCGACAGGAAGAGCTAACGGCGGTAGATGCCGTGGCTAATCAGGTCAGTTTGGCCTTAGAAAATGTCCGTTTGTCCACTGAACAAGAAAAAACGATTATTAAGTTACAAGATTTGGACCGTCTTAAGTCTGAATTTTTAACCAGTATGAGCCATGAATTGCGGACACCCCTTAATGCTATTTTAGGGTTTGCAGATGTGTTAATTCAGGGTATTGACGGTGAGTTAAGTGATTATGCGTTGAATGATATTCAACTGATTTATAGTAGTGGACAGCATTTGTTAACACTTATTAACGATATTTTGGATATTTCTAAAATTGAAGCAGGTATGATGGAAGTCGTTCCTGAACCCCAAGAAGCATTGCCTATTATTAAAGAAGTTATTTCTGGTTCTGAATCCTTGGTTAAAAATAAACAACTCGACATTATTGTCGATGTGCCTGATAATCAGCCCGAAATTTATGTGGATAATATTCGCTTGAAGCAAATTTTACTTAATTTAGTGGGTAATGCGGCGAAGTTTACCGAAAAAGGCTCTATTACGATTAAAACCTTTATTAGTGAGAGTGAACCTGATAAAATGCGCTTTGTGGTGGCGGATACGGGCATTGGCATCCCCAAAAATAAACAAGAGGCTATCTTTGAACGCTTTAAACAGGCCGACATGTCTACCACGCGGGTTTATGGTGGTACGGGTTTAGGGTTAGCCATTTGTAAACAACTAGTTGAAATGCACAATGGTCGAATTTGGGTTGAAAGTCAAGAAAATATCGGCTCTGAATTTCATTTTACGATTCCTTTGGCTTTAAATTCCTATAACTAAGTATTAATCATTGCAATTATTAAGATTGTGATTCATTCAAAAACTTCCACCTGTAAATTTTTAGGTGATAACTTGAAGGAGTCCGTAATCATTTACGGACAGCCCGCAAAGAATTGCGGACTCCTATTCCAAATCCCCCAAATCAACGATAAATAAGCTATACTTTATGGGTTGTTTATCGTTGATAGCTTAAGTCTGGCTACCGTCATGGAAACTATTACCTCTTGTTTGACTTATGTTAAATGCTTGGAATGTAACCATAAAATGGATTTTTCCGTGGGGTTATATCGTTGTCCTGCTTGCCGCGGGGCCTGGTTAGACGCGCAGTATGATTATGAACGGGTGGCTGAAGTTTGGCGGCAGGGTGTTCATTGGCGCACCAATTCTCTGTGGCGATATATGGAACTGTTGCCTCCCGCGAACATGAAAGAACTTGTTACCATGGGCGAAGGGTTGACCCCCATGCAACGAGCTACTAAAATTCAGGCTCGCTTGAATCATCCCCAAATTTTTATCAAAGATGAACGACAATCGCCGACCAGTTCCTTTAAGGATAGGCAAGCGGCGGTGGCGGTTACAGCCATGAAAGCAGCGGGTATTACGGAATGTGTGTTAGCTTCAACAGGTAACGCGGCGGTGGCGTATGCGGCCTATTGTGCGCGGGCGGATATTAAACTTTGGATTTTCTTAACCAGTTTAGTGCCAGTGGCTAAAATGCGTGAGGCCGCGTTATATGGGGCGGAGGTGGTCAAAGTGACGGGGACGTATGACCAGGCCAAGAAAATCGCCTCTGATTTTGCCGCCCATCGTCATATCCATTTTGACCAGGGTGCAAAGGCTATTCCTGGCAAAGAAAGCATGAAAACCATTGCGTATGAAATTGCCGAAGAGCTAGGCTTTCAGTTGGATAGCGGCCCTTGGCGCGCGCCTGATTGGTTTATTCAAGCAGTGAGTGGCGGCATTGGCCCGATTGGGGCGTTGAAAGGGTTTGAGGAACTTTACCGCATGGGGCTGATTGACCGTGTGCCTAAAATTGGGGTGGTGCAAGTGACGGGCTGTTCGCCGATGGTGCAGGCGTTTAAGGCGGGGCTACCTAAAGCTGCGCCCGTTGTGCCAGAAACGCGCATTACGGTGCTATCAACGGGTGACCCTGGCTTTGGCTATGAAATTTTATATCAGGCCAATCAAAAATATGGGGGTCACATGTTGTCGGTCATGGATGATGAAGCGTTTGCGGCCATGCGTCATCTCGCTCGAACTGAGGGCTATTCGGTTGAGCCAGCAACCTCGGTAGCGTTTGCGGGCTTGGATAAATTTTTTCAAGAGGGCATCATTCGACCCGATGAAATTGTAGTGGTTAACTGTTCAGGCCATACTTTCCCCGTTGAGAAGCACATTATGGAAGAAGATACCTTAGATGTGCGGATTAATACTTCCACTAAACAGGTGGCGGCGGGCGCACCGTTAGATGGCTTGGGTGAGGCTTTGAAGCGGTTAGACGAGCAAGTGACGACCATTGTGGTCATTGACGATAACCCGATGGATAGACGGTTAGTGCGGCGGTTATTGCAAGCCAAGAAACCTTATCGGGTCTTTGAGGCGAGTAGTGCCATGGAAGGGTTACAAATTATTCGTGAACGGCTGCCTGATTTGGTGGTGAGTGATTTGAACATGCCTGGCATGGATGGTTTTACTTTATTAGATGAGTTAAAAAAGGATGTCACTACCGCTAAAATTCCAGTGATTGTGGTTTCGGCGAAAGACCTCACGCCCGAAGACCGACAGCGGTTAATGGGGCAAACCTCTTCCGTGTGGTTGAAGGGGGCGTTTTCAACCAAAGATTTAGTGGAGCATGTGGTGGATACGTTGTCTCGGACGGAGGATGGGATAGAGGTTATTGCCCCGTCTGCTAAACCAACGGTTGAGGTGGCGGTTGCGCCTCCACCGAAAGTGCAAGCGACCAGTAGTGAGAGTAAAAGAGTGTTATTGATTGATGATAATCCCACCGATGCTCGTTTGATTAGCCGAGTTTTACAAACGAAATATCCCATTGAGATTAAACAAGTGCAGTTTGGCCGTGAGGCGTTGGCGGCTGTCCGTAGTTATCGACCCGATTTGATTGTGTTAGATTTGGTCATACCTGATATGAGCGGCTTTGAAATTTTGACTCAGTTGCGGCAAGACCCTGATTTGGATGCTGTGCCAGTGATTGTGGTCACTTCAAAGGATTTATCGGCTGAGGAAAGACAAATGCTGGCGGCGCATGATGTTTTTTCCATGTGGCAAAAAGGGAAAATAGACCGTCAAAAATTGGTGGCTGAGGTTGAATCTAAGTTGGGTAGTTAGTAAATAGCCATTATAAGGTTTCAAACCTTATAATGGCTTAAGGTGCAAAGGTTTTAGACATAATAGTTAAGATTTGTTGCTGATGTGGTACTTGTGCCAGCCGCGACCAACCTAAACGGTCATAAAACCCTGCTTGGTCTTCGGTGAATAAATATAGTTGCAGTATTTTTAATTTTTGAGCATGATGTTCTATGGCTTCCACTAAGGCTCGGCCAACGCCTTGCCCACGCCTTGAGGGAATGACATAAACATTGGCTAACCAGGGCGATAATGAGGCATACTTCGATAATAACTCACTTTCAGGTAAATCCTCAATAATTAAACTGGCGGAGCCTAAGAGTTGCTTATGCTCTACCGCAACTATTGTCGTTGGTAGGTCAAGCGAGTGGGCATGGTTTTCTAGTTCAGTTAAGGCTTCTTCATAACTCCATAACGGGAGTAGGTCATGCCATTCAGCATAGTGATAGTGAGCTAACGGGGTGGCAAAATGAGGGTAGTGAGCTAAAAATTTGATTTGCATGGCGTTGATTTTGTGGAGATACCAGGCTTGCTTGCATACACAAAGGAAGTTTGATACCTCCAACAATTATTGGGGTGACTGACTTGCATCATACCATGCCTTTAAGTTTTGAGGTAAATAGAGCTAGAAAGTGACCAAAAAATCCTATCCAAGACTTACGCCAAACGCCAAAATAAATTCTGGAGTTCAACGAATAAGCGGCCATGGAGTCCAGAATTTATTCTGGTGTTGCCCCAATCAGCTATTTTTGCGTAAGTCCTACTATCTAACTTGACCGAGTTTAGTGATTAGGTTATAGTATAGCCAAATCTCTTTTATACAATGCTGATGGTTCTCTCATGAATGTATCTCAAAATAAGTTCCCCCTTATTTTGGGCTAAACTTTATAAAAGTAGTTAAATCGGTCGAATTATAAGGTGTAGCTACAGATTGATAGCGAACCTATTTTGTGTAAAATCCTCATAGGAGTAAGGTATATAATGCTAATTTTATATGTTGAAGATAATTTTGAAAATAAATTGTTTGTCCGTCGAGTCATCGAGTCAATGGGACATGAGATGATTGAAGCAGAAAATGGCCCTGACAGTTTGGCTTTAGCTGCCAAAAGACCGCCCGATTTGATTTTTATGGACATCAATATTCCCGGTATGGATGGGTTGCAAACGACGGTTAAATTTAAGGAAGACTCTACCCTGAATCATATTCCGGTGATTGCTTTAACCGCCAATGCCATGAAAGGCGACCGCGAGCGTTGTTTGGCCGCAGGTTGTAATGGCTATATGCAAAAACCTGTCGGTGTTTCTGATTTACGTCGTGAAATACAGCGTTATATGACCAAACAACAGAGCTAAATCTAGGTTTCGTTGGTAAACATATAGGGATACCCTATTAGAACTAAAAATTATCTTCCGAGGGCTAGGTAGGAATTATATTCCTATTTAGCCCTTATTTGCGTTATTTGATAAAATAACGCCGTAAAATAATTACAACTATTTTGGATTAAAAAATTAACAAGGTGAATATCTTATGACAGAACGTATTGGTTTTATTGGCTTGGGCATTATGGGGCAAGGCATGGCTCATAATTTGCTGAAAGCAGGGTTTGAATTAACGGTGTGGAATCGCACCGCGAGTAAGATGGAGTCACTCGTGGCGGCAGGGGCTAAAGCAGCCCAAACTCCCGCTAAGGTGGCCGCGCAGAGCGATATTGTTATCATTTGTGTCAGTGATACCGCCGATGTGGAAGCAGTGATTTTAGGTGAGCATGGCGTGTTAGCGGGGGCGCAATCAGGCAGTTTAGTTATTGATTGTAGCACGATTAGCCCTGCCGCGACGCAACAGTTGGCCGCAACTTTGGCCGCGAAAGGTGTGGCTATGTTGGATGCGCCCGTCAGTGGTGGCAGTGAGGGCGCGGCTAAAGGGACACTCTCCATCATGGTCGGTGGTGAGGCCAGTGAGGTTGCGCGCGCCATGCCCGTTTTTCAGGCGATGGGGCGCACCATTACCCATGTTGGGTCAATTGGCGCGGGGCAAACGGTGAAGTTGGTCAACCAAATTTTGGTGGTTAATAATGCGTTAGGCGTGTGTGAAGCCCTCATGTTTGCCCAAGCAGGCGGCGTGGATTTAGCTAAAGCCTTGCAAGCGGTGCAAGCGGGCGCGGCAGGCAGTTGGATGCTGACCAATCGCGGCCCCCAAATCATTGCCCGTGATTGGCGACCTGGCTTTACGATTGATTTGCAGCAGAAAGATTTGCGTCTGGTGCTAGAGGCGGCCGATAAATTGGGTACGCCCTTGCCGAGTACCAGCCTGATTTTTCAACTTTACCGTACCTTACAGGCGCAGGGCTTAGGCAGCGAGGGCAACCATGCCCTCATCAAAGCCTTAGAGCATTTGGCGGGTTTTGAGGTGGGGGGGTAGTAGGGTGATGGAGTCCAAAGCCGTAGGCTTTGTCCGATTACAAAGCCTACGGCTTTGGACTCCAATTGAGGGTAAAGTTATGACCTTAACGGTACTTTTTCGTGATGAAATAGAAGGGGCAAATTTAGATGTGGCGATTGGCACAATCAATGTGCCACAGCCTGAAATTCAGCCTTATTTGGGGCAGGAGCTAAATTTTATTATCACTGAACCAAAATCAAATATCTTGCCATATCATGGTGATGATACAGGGGTGTTGGTGGAATTAACCTCGCAACGGCGGTATCAATTTAAGGTTATTCACTCAACAAATATGCCACCATATGAAGGTTACTTAAAAGTTTTAGCTGAGGTTCAACCTAAACTAAATACTATTTATACAATTGGTTACGGTAATCGCGCCATCACGGAGTTTATTGATTTGCTTAAGAAGTATAATATTTTGTATGTGGCTGATATTCGTTCAGCAGCTTATTCAAAATATAACGCTGATTTTTCTCAGGAAGCACTTAAACAATCTTTGCGTGACCATCGGATAGGTTACATTTTTATGGGCGAGCAGTTAGGCGGGCGGCCTAAAGATGAGGCTTATTATACCGATGGGAAAGTGGATTACAGTAAGTTGGGACAGGCCGACTTTTATAAACAGGGCGTGCAGCGGCTTAATGTGGCGTTAGAAAAAAGGTTGTCTGTGGCTTTGATGTGCAGTGAGCAAAAGCCCGAAATGTGCCACCGTAGTAAGTTGATTGGACAAACATTGTTTGAGGCTAAGTTAGAGGTATGGCATATTGATGAACATGGTGAGCTAAAAACGCAGCCAGAGGTTATCAATCGCTTAACAAATGGTCAGTTATCCATGTTTGAGTCAGGATTTACTTCTCGTAAGAATTATCTTCCAAAGGAGCTATGATGCAACTAAAAATTTTTACTATCGGGGTTTATGGGTCTGATGAAACCAGCTTTTTTAAGGCTTTAACAGACAATGGAATTGATATGTTTTGTGATATTCGTTTGCGGCGCGGCATGCGCGGGGGGACATATGCGTATGTCAATAGTACCTACTTACAAAATAAGTTAAAATTGTTAGGTATTAAGTATGTTCATTATAAAGAACTTGCCCCAAGTATAGAAATTCGTAATCAGCAGAAAGAAGCCGATAAAATGGAAAAGGTGGCGAAAAGAAGCCGTCAACAATTGGGCGACGTTTTTATTAAGGCATATCAACATGACGTTTTAGAAGTCGTTGACTTAAAAAGTTTTATATATAGTTTGGCTGAGGCACAAAATATTGTTTTGTTTTGTGTAGAGCGTGAACCAGAAGCATGTCATCGAAGTTTGGTGGCGCAGAAATTGGCCCGTGATTTGGGGCTGGAGGTGAAACATATTGTATTATGAGAGTGCTAATTGTTTCTAAAACTCGGATGTGGGAAGCATTTTGTGTCGGCGGATTGTTAAAGGAAACCAACGAAAATGTCAGGTTAATGCAACCAGGTGGCTTTAATCAACCTTTGACAACCCCTTACGAAGTTGGGCAAGTATGGGAGATTGACTTTACAAAAAGAGAGGATTTGATGTTACCTCATTGTGAAGATATTATTGTTCAGCATGGCACCTGCTTAGGGCATGTCAAGAATATTGAAGAGACCTTGTTGAACTTAGTAGATGTTTGGCAAGGAAATCCAGAGATTTTATTTGAGGGATTACTCCGTTTTACGGCGAATGGAAGTGGTTATATTTCACACCGAATAGGTTTACCTGAACAAAGTGTGGGCTTTTGGATAACGGATAAGTCATTACATAAAGAGAAAGATGGCGATAGAATACGTTATCAGGTGGCGCATCATGCCGCAAAATTAGCTTACGTTGGGGCGGCAGAGCCAATTGAGGTTATCCCCGCAGGGACTCTCCTTCGGGTATCATTGGCGCGTTGGTGGCGGCCGTCTATTGAAGTTGAGGAACGATGTTATTTACAGTTATCAGGTTGGTATTTGTAACCCTTGATAGCGTTTAGAACGCTATCAAGGCGGCTGTTTTTATTATTACGCTGAATTGACCACAATGACGGGGCAGGGGGCGTTGTGTAAAATGCGCTCCACGCGTGGGCCGAGATAAAGTTTGTCTGAGCCTGGGCGGATGTCTGTGCCTAAAATAATCAAATCAACCCCATTTCGTTTGGCTAAATCCAGAA
>JAIFLK010000187.1 GCA_020049115.1 Chloroflexota bacterium
GCGAATAATGTTGTTAGGGAAGAGTGCGAAAATTTTATTTTCGCCTGTCAAAAGGAAATTTTGACACTCCTGTTCGTTATGCGGGTATCTTAGCGGATTTTGATTTTAATTCAAGCTGTATGGGGTAAATGGCCTCGTACATTTTTATAGGAGCGCACCTTGATAGGGAAAGTGTTTGGCAACCGTTACCGTGTCCTACGAGAAGTAGGCAGTGGTGGGATGGCCCAGGTTTATCTAGCAGAGGACAAGAACGAGAAAAAACTTGTCGCCCTCAAAGTGTTATATCCTCAATTTGGCGAGGATTTATCCTATGTTCAACGGTTCAAACGGGAGGCCAAATTAGCCAACAGTTTGAATAATCCCCATATTGTGCGGGTGTTGGACTATGGGGCTGACCGTGATATGTATTATCTCGTAATGGAATATATCAGTGGGCGAGATGTGCGGGATGTGTTGGATGAGCGCGGCCCGTTTAGTTGGCGCGAGGCGTTGGAGACGATAGACCAACTCTGCTCGGCCTTACAACATGCCAGTGAACATGGGGTGGTTCATCGTGATATTAAGCCGCAAAATTTAATGATTGATGAAAGTGGCTTGCTCAAAGTGCTTGATTTTGGCATTGCGCGGATTGATGCTTTGCCTTCGCTGACACAATCGGGGTTTGTGGGGTCGCCATATTACGTTTCGCCTGAGCAGGCCATGGGGGAGGAAGTGGATATTCGCTCCGATATTTATTCATCGGGCATTGTGTTATATGAACTGCTGAGTGGTAATATTCCGTTTGATGCTAAAAGCCCCTGGTCAGTGATTAGCAAGCATATTAGCAGTGAGCCGCCGCCGATTGATTTTAAGGAAGACGATGTGCCACGCGAAGTGCAAGAATTGTTAAGCCACATGATTGCTAAAAAAGCCCATAACCGTTTTCAAAATCCCACCATTTTGCACCAAGCCATTGCCGCCGTATTAGCGGGGCAATCTTTTGCCTATCTCATGCCCGATAGCGAGGCTATCAATAAAGCCCCTGCTGACCCTGTGGCAATTATTGATAGTTATTACCAAAGAGCCACCCAAGCCATGAATATTGGGCAATGGAGTCGGGCGGCAGGCTTATTTCAGGAATTATTACAACTTGACCCAGAGCATACCGCAGCGGCGGAGAAATTAAAACAATCGCAACAAGAAGCTGAGTTAATGACGCAATATATCGCGGCCAAGCAAGCGATGAAGAATGGTTTTTGGGAGGACGCACTCAACCGTTTGAACAAAATTATGGCGATTCAACCCACTTATCAAAATGTGGTTGAACTTCAAGCACAGGCGAAACAAGGGGCAGAGAAGGCCAAAACTGAACGGCCTGTCACCAATGAACCTCCTCCCGCCCCGATAGATAATACGCCTGTCGTGACCATGGCTGTACCTGCGACCTCATCGCGCCCCCGATTTTTATTATTGGCGGGGAATGCTATTTTTCTGGCGATTATTATAACGGGGGCATGGCTCTGGTTTAACCGTTCACAACCCATGCCGCCGTCTGACCTGCAAGAGCCATTGAAAGCCCTTTATCAAGAGGCACAGCAAGCACTTAAGGCGGGGAAAGAACAAGATGCGCTCAAAGTGTTACAGCAAATTTCCCAAGCCGACCCTAATTATGCGGATGTTGCGGCTTTAATTCGTGAAATTTCTAGCACACCAACCCCTGTTCCCACAGAGGTGATTGTTCAGACGACGGTGGAAAATCCACTGGTTAATTTATTGCAACAGGCGCAAAATGCGGTTGACCAAAGTCAGTGGGTTGAGGCCATTACGCAATTGCAAGAGTTGCGGATGCAGGATGCAAGGTATGAAGAGGGGCGGGTGGCTTCGTTGTTTTGCGATGCCTATGTGGGGCGAGGATTAGATACATTAAATAATCTTGCAATTGATGTGACCACTCATCTCGTAATGATGACGACGGCCTTAAATGATTTTGAGGCGGGGGCAAAAGAGTGTCCTCGGCGCACTGATTTACGTGACCAAACCAACCGTGCCTCGGCCTATTTAAAATCTTTGAGCGCGGCATCGACAGATTATGACAGTTTGATTCAGGATTTGAATCCCATTGTGGCGGCTGAACCCAATTATGCCAATGGTGGGGCGAAACAACTCCTTTATAAGGCTTATTTAGCGCGCGGTGATAGTTGGCGTGACCAGAAAGAACAGGTGAAGGCTTTGGGCGATTATCAGGCAGCGATTGATTTGAATGTGCCTGACCCGTTGGAAGCCCGCAGCCGCCAAGCTGAGGTTTTGATTGGCGGGCAAAAACCAACGGATACCCCTCAACCACCGCCAACGGATACCCCTCGCCCTGGCAGCACCGCGACCACGCCTGCTAGGATAAAGCCCACCGTGGCAGCGGTTTTGCCTACGCCCATCACCTTAAAAGAGCCACCTGAATTAATAACTGCCAATGATAGCTCCTTTTCAGGACGTTTAACCGAAGTTTATTTAGAATGGAAACCAACGGAGTTAGCTGAGGATGAATATTATAATCTAACGATAACATACATTTTTGGGCAGGAGATTAAATATTGGGGAACGGCTACCCGTGAGACCAAAACACGGATTCCTGTAGATATTGGCGTGGGACAAGCGGGCAATGACCGTTTTAGTTGGTGGGTCACAATTCGTAAGAAAGACTCAGCCCCAACGGGTGGCGGCACAGATTTAGCGACCAGTAAAGATAGTGAAGTCCGCAGTTTTGTGTGGACGGGGTCATGAGCGTTTGGCAATACAGTAGCTCTACCCCCCTTAATCCCCCCGACATCAGGGGGAGATGTTGCTCCCTCTCCTACGTAGGAGAGGGCTGGGGTGAGGTTTACCTTAAAATGGATAGGCGGGCGGTGGCACCTGGCCGTTGATTAAATTGGCGATGCGGCGGCGGCTGTGAATGAGCGATAAGTCGATTAATTCGGTCATGTGAAATTGTGGCACATAGTTACGGGCTTGCTCTATTTCAGCCAGAAACTGCTCATGGCGTTGTTGTCGTTTGATGGGGTCAACGCGGCCAAAGGTGTTGGCTAAAACCAAAAATTCGGCCTCGGTGTCGGGCGCAATGACAAATTGGTTAATCGCCTCGGCGTAATAAGCCAACTCTGCGGCGGGAATGCGCGGGATGATTTCGGGTAATGGGTGGCATGATTGAATGGCCGCGACGAGTTGTTCATGGTGTTTTAGGTGCATTTTCGCCCATTCATCAAGCGCGGCAAACATGGGCGAAATGGTCACATTTTGCAGCGATTCGTAGGTTTCTCGTCGCCATAAATGTTTTGTCACTTCATCAACACATAAATGACAGAGATAGCCTAACACAAAGGCTTGGGCTGAGGGCGCAAGTTTGGCAAAGGGTTGGGCTAAAAAAGTGGCTTGTTGTTGCAAAAACATTACACTTCGATGCGTCACCATCAGTTCATAATCGGTGAAACGGTCATTAAAATGGGTCTCTTTTTGGGTCAAGGTGGCGGAAATTTTATCCACATCTGGCACAACGCAGCCAAAACAAAATTGCCCATAGTCGCCATAATGCGCCAACTCAGGCCAAATTTTTTCAGCGACAAGAAAATGAGTATTAAATGGAGCCATGAGGCCAACCTCTTTGATATGAGAAATAAAAAGTAAGAAATTAGCCTTTATAACGTTTCAACCGTTATAAAGGCTGAACTAATTTAGGAATAATACAGGAGTCCGCAATCATTTGCGGACAGTTAGAATTTTAGATATAAGTGAGAAGGAAGCAAATACAATGTTGGAAAAACTGGGGGCTGTCGAAGCCCGTTACAATGAATTAAATCAACTCATGGCCTCACCCGAAGTCATGGGCAACTCTACTTTGCTGATAAAATATAGCCGCGAACAATCAACGTTGGCCGATTTGGTCGCGACTTCGCAGCGTTATCGGCAGGTGTTAGAGCAAATAGATGAAACGCAACTCATGTTAAATGATGATTTAGATGAAGAGATGCGCGCCATGACGCGGGAAGAGTTAGAGATGCTCATGGTGGAGCAAACCGCGTTAGAGAAACAATTACGGCTGATGTTGCTGCCCAAAGACCCCAATGATGATAAAAGTGTGATTATGGAAATTCGGGCGGGGGCGGGCGGCGATGAAGCGGGGCTATTTGCGGCGGATTTGTTCCGCATGTATACCCAATTTGCTCAAGGGCAAGGTTGGAAAGCCTCCGTCATGAGCCAAAATGAATCGGGCATTGGTGGCTTTAAGGAAATTGTCTTGGAGATTACGGGGACGGGAGCTTACTCTAAATTAAAATATGAGAGTGGCGTGCATCGGGTGCAACGGGTGCCTGATACCGAAAGTAGTGGGCGGATTCACACCTCTACCGTAACGGTGGCAGTATTGCCTGAAATGGACGAAGTGGAGGTGGAGGTTGACCCCAATGAGGTTCGCATAGATGTGTTTCGCTCCTCAGGGCCTGGCGGTCAAAGTGTGAATACCACTGACTCGGCGGTACGTTTAACCCATATTCCGACGGGCATTGTGATTAGTTGCCAAGACGAAAAGAGCCAATTGCAAAATCGTGCCAAAGCCTTTAATATTCTGCGTGCTAAGTTATATGACATGGAATTACAGCGAATTGAGTCTGAGCATGGGGCGAATCGCCGTATGCAGATCGGGAGTGGGGAACGGAGCGAGAAAATCCGCACCTATAATTTCCCCCAAACCCGCGTCACCGACCATCGGATTCATTTTACTAGCCATCGCTTAGAAAATGTAATAAATGGTGATATTTCGGAGTTCATTGAAGCCCTGATTCAAGCAGATGAAGAGAAGAAATTGCATGAATTGGTGACGACTGAGTGATGAATGACGAGTGATGAGTTAAAAAATACTCATCACTCGTCCTGACTCCTACAATGGTAATCTTATTACTTCCTCTCCTCATTTTAATTGTAATAAGTCTTATCTACCTATTGATGGGTGGAGTTGCCCTCTGGCGACGGGGTTGGCAAGAACACCCCATCCGCTTATTAGCCATCTTTACCTTCACCGCCGCCGCCGCCGAACTGCTCCATGCCATGTGGCAATTGCTGTATATCGCCCTTCGCCCTAGTGACCCCGATTTTTTACAATTCCCCATTCAAAGCATTTTACTCTTAGCGTTTATTTATTTTCTCCTCAGCCGCGCCTTTCTCCGCTTAAGTGAAACAGACCGTAATTGGTGGACATTAGGCATTGCCGTCATGGTTGTTACGATGAGCCTACGCCTCTTCGTTTTTTTCCTCCTGCCGCCCATGCTCATGGTGGGCAATTTGCCCATTCCCCGCCACCAAATCGGCTTAAGCGTCATCGTGATTGGCTGGGCTATTTTTATGAGTGGCGTTGCCATGTTGACATTCCGTGCTTCAGCCCAAGCCCAAGGGCCACTTCACCGCAATCGGATTCGCTATTGGCTACTGGGATTATGGCTATTTCTGCTGAGTGATACCATGTTATTTAGTGGGCATGATTTGTTAGGTAGCACAGCTAGACTCGGCGCGACCCTCATTATTGTGTATGCGATTAGCCGCCATCAACTGCTAAATATCACTCGCTTGCTGCGCCATGTTCTGAATTATATCATCATTACTTTGCTCATGACGTTTCTTTACTTAACCAGTTTCATGGCGGTACGTTATGCCATGCAGAATGAGTTTGGTTACAATAATTTAGTTCCGCCCCTGGCCATCGTCTCCCTTTTAGTGGCCTTAGCTTACAACCCTTTATTGACGTTAGTTAAGAATTTTGTTGACCCCTTTATGTTAGGGCATCGGTATAACGCTAACGATTTAGTTCGCGAATATAGCTCAAGTATTAGTAATATTTTGAGTCTCCACCGCCTTGCCATTGTTGCCCTCGAAACCTTCCACCAAACTTTCGACCTTCAACATGGCACCCTCTTTCTAATCCAAAGTGACCCTGACCACTCGCTAATTCATCTCCAGGCCGTGCAAAGTTTAGGCTCTAAGCAACTGCCTTCAACCCATCTACAAAGTAATAATCCTTTAGTTACTCACCTCCAAGAAAACCATCAACCCTTAACCCAATATGATTTAGATATGTTACCCCAATTTAAGCCCATGCTCCGTTCAGAGCGCGCCTGGCTATCGGGCTTGGGGGTGGAGGTTTATGTTCCGATTCATGCCAAACAAGAGTGGGTCGGGCTGTTCGTTTTAGGGCCAAAATCGTCCCGCAAAGCCTATTTTGATAACGATCTCACCCTCCTCGGCACATTGGCTGACCAAACCGCCGTCGCCCTGCAAAATGCCCGTTTAGTGGAAAATTTGGTCAAATTGAACCGTGACCTTAAGGCCGCTTACGCCGATATAGACAAGGCCAATCAACAACTTAAAGAGTTAGATAACCTGAAATCGGCCTTCATTGGGGTCATCACCCATGAACTCCGCACCCCGTTTATTAACATTGATTTCTCCATTCAATTGATGGAACGGCAGGGCGTTGAACACATGTTAATGGAGCAGCAAGAGCAATTTGAGCAACTCAAAACTCACGCCAAATTTGCCAAACAAATGGTTGATAATCTCGTTAATTTTGCGGCCTTCCTCAGCAAGCGCGCCGAATTATATTCTCGCCCCGTCCAAATGGCGCAGGTCATTCACGATGCCATCGGCCCCAACCGCGCCTTAGCCAGCAAAAAACAACTCGGTTTATATGTTGACCATCCCGCCAAATTGCCCGTTATTTATGGTGATGAACAACGGCTGCGCGATGCCGTCTATCAATTGATTAACAACGCGATTAAATTCACGCCCCATGGTGGCAAAATTTGGGTGCGCTGCTTCGCCACTGACCAGGGCCTAAAACTTGAAGTGCAAGATACAGGCATGGGTATTCCCGCCGATAAATTGCCCGCCTTATGGGAAGGCTTTAGCCAAATGTCAGACACCTTACGGCGCGGCCTAGAGGGGTTAGGCTTAGGGCTAACGCTAGTCAAATATGTGGTCAACGGGCATGGTGGTGAGGTTTTCGCCACCAGCGAGGTCAATGTTGGCAGCACCTTCGGCTTTCAAATTCCTATCGGTAGTGCGCCCTGAATAAGTTTTTAGCCTTTATAAGGTTTTGAACCTTATAAAGGCTGATTATATCGCCCAATTCGTCAAAAAATGAAATATTATCTTTACCTAAGTTGTGGAATTATCTTTTTATGGTTGTTAGCCGCCTGTAACCCCGCGCCCCAAATGACGGCCACATCATTACCGATTGTTGCTACCGTTTCACCCACCCCCAAAATTGTCCCGCCCACACCCACCCTAGAAAAAAGCAACCTATCGCAATCCACACCTACCACCGCCTCACCCGTAGAGACAACCACTTTAATTTTATGGGAGGGGCTACCCGCCGCCCAAAGTGAGCAACTCACGGCTGACCTGCAAACCTTTCAGGCCGCTTATCCACACTATCGGATTGAATTACATCATTATAACGATTCTGCCGAATTTGCCACCGCCGTTCTCGTTGACCAAACCCCATTTGACCTCGTTTTAGCCGCGCCACCTCTGTTAAATCAACTGTGGTTAACCAAAAAAGTCGCGCCCATGGCCGACTTTTTCCCTGCTAGTTTTATCAATAATTTCGCGGGTGTTACGTTGCAAGGTGCGAGTCGCAACGGCGAATTATGGGGCTTATCCGACACGGCGGGCTTTCAATTGTTACTTTTTTATAACCATGATTTAGTCGAAACGCCCCCCACCAGCATGGCCGAGTTACTCGCTCAAGCCAAAACCATCACTGAAACCACAGGCCATGCGGGGCTGGGCTTCAATAGTTACGACCCGTTATGGCTCATTCCATGGCTCGCCCCCTATAATGGCTGGCTGACCGATGAAACGGGTCAACCCACGCTCAACAGTTTGGGCATGGAGGCCGCGCTAACCAACTATTTAGCCTGGCAGCGCGCCCCAGGCGTTTTGCCATCTAGTAATTATGACGCGATACGGAAACAATTTGTGCAGGGGCAATTGGCTTTCATGATAGATGGGGATTGGGCTATTAATGAACTAACACAAGTAAATAATCTTAATTGGGGCGTTACGCCCTTGCCCACATTAGGCGCAAGTAGCCAACCCGCCGCGCCATTGGTTTTAGCCCGTTATTGGGCGATTAGTCGGCAGGTAAAAGGCCGCCATGCTCAAGCCGCTGCCGCTTTTGTAACCTTCATTACTCGTTCAGAACGACAACTCGCCTGTGCCAAGCAATTTGGTCAACTGCCCACGCAACGCGCCGCCCTCAATGACCGCCGCCTGTTAGATAACCCATTATTACGCCCCAGCGTCACCCAAATGTTAAGCGGGCGTGGCCTCCTGCTCGGCGTGGAGGCCAACCTGCTGCTTGAGGCCATGCGCTTCCCCCTCGCCCAAGCCCTAGACGGCAAGCTCCCCGTTAAAGCCGCGATTGAGGCCATGCAACAAAATGCAGCGCCGTAATA
>JAIFLK010000184.1 GCA_020049115.1 Chloroflexota bacterium
GATAAAAGGAAAACAGCTTTCTATTTGGAATTAGAGCAATTTTTTGCCAATAAACATCATGATTTATCTTCTACAATTAATACAGAAAGTAATGTAGGTTTTGAAGTTTTAAATAAAATTCTCAATAAACTCTCCTTAGAAACATTCACACCATATTGGGAAAATTATCAACACCCTACAAGTTTAGAACAATCGCTAACAAATTTTCTCAGGTATAGAAACGGGGTAGCCCATGGTGGTGATACATCCTCTGAAGAAAAAGTCACGCATGACGTGTATGTAAAATATAAAAACATGGTGGTTGATTTAATGTATGGGATTCATAGCAGAATGATAACGGGTCTTGATGAAAAGAGCTATTTGAAATAAAATTTAACTATCAATGTAATACTAAGCCGCTATCTAGCGTGAGACAGCGGCTTTTCCATTTTTGCTAAGTGAATAAACGCAAGTTATAATTTGTGTAATTTGCTTAACTCACTACCAAAAAAGGAAACCCCATGCCCAAATCACTCTACCTACTCAGTTTCATTCTATTACTCTCCCTGGCCTGTAGCAATGCCCCCGCCACGCCCGTAGTTGCCACGCCCGCGCCCATGCCAACGGTCACGCCCATGCCCGCGCCAACGGCTACGCCGATTCCCATTCCCTCGCCACTACCCGCGCCCAAAGTGAATGAAATAACCTGTCCGTTTGATGTTCCCGCCGATATGAAAATCACTTGCGGCACCATGGTTGTCCCCGCCAAACGCAGCCAACCTAATGGCGCGACCCTCAAACTAGCTTACGCTATCTTGCATGCCAGCGATACGCCCCAACCTGACCCGATTCTCTATTTGGAAGGTGGGCCAGGGGGCAGTCCATTGGATAGCTTGGCGAGTGACCCCTATTCATGGTCAGATTACAGCTATGTAAACAATCGTGATGTTATCTTACTAGACCAGCGCGGTACGGGCTACTCTGAGCCGAGTCTGAATTGCCCTGAAGAGGAAGAGGGGATTCTTGATGACCCGACGCGGGTATGTTATGACCGTTTAATGAAGGCGGGGATTGATTTATCGGCCTATAATACGGTGGACAGTGCGGCGGATGTGGCGGATTTGTGGCATGGGTTGGGCTATCAACAGGTCAATTTATTTGGCGTATCTTACGGGACGCGCCTCGCCCTGGCCGTCATGCGCTATCATCCTAACGGTATTCGTAGCGTGGTGTTAGATTCGGTCTATCCGCCAAATGAGGCAGTGCCTGATGAGGAAGCTCTGTTAACGCTCAATTCCATGCGTCGCATGGTTGCCGATTGCGCCCGTCAAGCTGAGTGCGCGGCGGCTTATCCTGATTTGGAAGAGGTGTTACGGGAAACGGTTAAGCGGTTGAATGAGGAGTCTGATTTCGTAATATTGGGTGAAGATGAAGAGGAAACAGAGATAACGGGTGATGATTTTGTGGGGACATTATTTGAGGCCATGTATGATGTCGAATTATTACCCTTATTGCCCCGCGCCATTTATGAGGTTTCTGAGGGCGAGTATGAGGTTTATGATATATTAGTTAATGTTGATGATTACTATTATTACGATGAAGAAAGTGAAACCGTAGAGGAGGGCGAGAGTGATGACCGTTCTCAAGTTGCCAAGATGGAGGATAGAAGTGATAGCGAGGGCATGTATTACGCGATGAGTTGTAATGATGAGTACCCGTTTGCCAACCTTGAGCGCGCCAAAGCCCGTCTTAATGCTGATGTGCCAGCCGAATTGCAATCTGCTTTTGATGTAGAACCGATGTTTGAAACCTGCGCGACTTGGGGTGCAAAGGAAGCCCCTGCCAGTGAAAATGAGGCGGTGGTGAGTGATTTGCCCACGCTCATTTTGGCGGGAACTTACGACCCCGTTACGCCACTGGAAATGGCGCAATTGGCGGCTAAAACCTTAAGCCATGCCCAGTTATTTGAGTTCCCTGGTTATGGACATTCCATCAGCAGTGATGTGGATTGCCCCACGAGCCTCATTACGCAATTTTACAATAATCCTGCCGTTAATGTCGATAGCCGTTGTTGGCGTGAAATTGAGCCACCTTATTTTTATTTGCCTGATGATGAACTTGATTTTTAGCCTGACTTAAGTGGGTGAGCATAAATTCTGCGGCAGCCATTATAAGGCTTCAAGCCTTATAATGGCTAAAACATGCCGCAAAATTTTTGCTTAGGTACTTAAATTGCCTTAAGGCGAAATTATATTACAATTCAAAGACCCCCAGAGGTTTTTAAAAACCTGTGAGGTCTGTCACTATACTTTTTTTACTGTAACGATTTAGGCGCAAGGAGGCGCATTATGACCAATAAAGAAGCATTGTTATATTGTAAAATTTCCCATGTGGCGTATGGGCAGGGCTATGATTTGGGTGATTTTAAGCTGACGGGGCGTTTTTCTAACGCCGCCACCGATACGCAGGGTATCATTGGCACGGCCTACGGTAATACATTGGTGTTAGCGTTTCGCGGCTCGGAGACAACGGGGCCAACGGATTGGATTACCGATATTAAATTTATGCCCGCGACATTCCATTACATTAAAACCCCCTCCCTCTCGGTTCATTCAGGGTTTTTGGAGGCGTATCAATCGGTACGTGAAGCGATGTTTCAAGCGGCCAAAGATAGCCCGCATAAATTGGTGGTTTGTACGGGGCATAGTCTCGGCGCATCCTTAGCCACGTTATGTGCGCTCGACATTCGTTGTAATCTGAATAAAACGGTCTGTTGCTACACCTACGGCTCACCTAAAGTCGGCAATCCTGAGTTCGTGAAGTTCTATAACCAACAAATCCCTGAAACTCATCGTTATGTCAATGGGGCGGATTTAGTGCCGACCATTCCGCCTGATGTGCCATTTTTGATGGATTATGAGCATGTGGGGCAACTCCACCATGTGGGTAATACTAAAGCGAGTAGCCTTAGCTCTGACGCGGTGCAAGCCCATTTGCCCGCCAATTATACCAAAGTGTTAGAGGCGTTGGCGTAAGATAAAACAGGCGAGACAATCTTAGATTGCCTCGCCTGTTTCATTAATTTCGCTCTCCCCGTGACGGCGGATGAGCGACCACCCAAATCGCGGCCGCCAATTCATGCCCAATGACCTGCTCATGGCGGTCTAGCCGCAGCCGCAATGGGCCATTAAAGGGGGCGCGATTGACCAACTCAAAGGGTGTTTGTGGCACGAGGCCAATGCTGGCTAAATATTGCAATTTGTCAGGATTACGTTCCTTTACTCGACTAATCGTGCCACGACTGCCCGCAGGAGTCACGGTCAATGGCTTATCGCCCACCTCTGGCATCACGCCATTGCGCGTCGGGATGGGGTCGCCATGGGGACAGGTGGTCGGGTGTCCCATTAACTCATCTAAACGGTCTTCTAAGGCTTGATTAATGCCTCGTTGCAAACTATCGGCTTGCTCATGGACTTCATGCCAGCCATATTTTAACACCTCCACCAAAAAACGCTCCACCAACCGATGTCGCCGAATCCCCAATAAAGCGGCCATTTCCCCCGCAGGCAACAACTTCACCCCACGATAGGGAATATGGTCAACCAAGCCAACCTCCTGCAAACGGCGCACCATTCGCACCGCCGCTGGCCCCGATACCGCCACGCCGTCAGCCACTGCCGTAGTGCTAACCCACGCTTTGCCCTGCCCCAAACGATAAATTTCCGCTAAATAATCCCGCATGGTATCACTAATTTGCTCATCAGCGATGGGAATAATGTCTACAGCCATGAAAAACCTCAATGTGTCGAATTTATTAATCGTTGGGCTAATATAACATTGATTGATTAATTTGTAAAGTGTTTTTTGTAAAAATTCCCCGTGCATAAAAAAGCCAGCCTTTATAACGTTTGAAACGTTATAAAGGCTTATTAATCATCTGCTTAACCCCGTTTATTTCCCATACAAACGGCGATATGCCTCTAAATTGATATAAATGGTACGGATATACATGCGCGACTCTTGGAAGGCAATATCCTCCACAAACATGTCCAAATCGTCCTTATCCTTAATCCACTCCTCAACTCGCCCTGGCCCCGCATTATAGGCCGCCAACGCCGCAAATTGATGTCCATTAAACAAGGCCAACTGCTCACTAATATACCACATGCCAAATTTAATGCTGACGTAAGGTTGCCATAATTGGTCGCCCTGATAATTGGCAAATTTAAGCTGCTGGGCAATGTAATCTCCCGTAGCGGGCATGACCTGCATCAACCCACGCGCGCCCACCCACGACTCGGCGGATGGCTCAAAAAGGCTCTCCTGCCGAATCAGCGAAATGGCTAGGGCAGGGTCAATCCCTTGCGCGGTGGCCTCCGCAAAGAACAATTCGGGGAAATAAATCGGATAAAACAGGCGTTGAATGAACATGGGGGCTTCATCAATGGAGGCGGTGGGCGAGAGGAAATTAACTCGCGCTGCCGTCATAATGCTTAATCGCCCCATGTTTTGTTGCTGAAAATACAAGGCCAATTGATACAACTCTAACGGCGAATTCCACCAATTGAGCCTAACCGTTTCAAATTCTAACAAGGCTTTATCGCGCCAACCAAGCTCTAACAAGGCCATGCCGCGCTGAAAAGCTAAATCTTGTTGTAATTTCGCACTCGGCAAAGTTAGGCTGATTGTCTCGCTAATTTTGGCCCATTGCCGCAGCCATGTCTCAGCCTCAGCCTGTTCCGTTGCCAATTGTTCTGCACTTGGTAAAGCAATGGGGACACTGTGGGGTTGTTGCCCCGCCAACGCATCACGGGCGCGTAAAGCGTAATAATCTAGTGGCTTATCCACAATGCTTTGCCAAATGGGTTTGGCCTCAGCCTCACGCCCCAGCTGCGCTAGAGCTTTGGCTTGCCAATAACTGCCAAAAGTGAGTAAGTCGCTTTTGGGATATTTCTTAACTAACTCGCCCCAAGTATCCGCCGCCTCTTGGTACTTTTTCAGCTTAAACGCGGCCCGCCCTGCCCAATAAAGGGCTTCATCAGCGTAATCACTCGTAGGATATGTGTGCGGCAATTGGCGTAAATTCGTGTAGGCAGCCTCAAATAAATCCTCGTTATATTCTAATAAACCCGCTTGCCATAAGGCTTCACTGCCTTCGGCAGGTTTGGGCTTTTTGGCCGCAAATTGGCGATAATATTGCGTGGCCTCATCCACGCGACCCAACCAGCCCAACATCTGCCCAATCTCCAAATGGGCTTGCCCCCAACGGAGGTGTGTCGGGTAACTATCAATCAATTTTTGGAAATTTTCCCGCGCATTGGCATATTGCCCCAGCCCTTGATAGGACAAACCCAAATGCCATAACGCATCGGCTTTTTGCGGGGGTTCAGGTAACGCTAAATAACGAGTAAATGCCTCCACTGCGGGCTGATACGCCTCCGCATGGTAATCCACAATGCCGCGCTGAAAGTCATCTACCGTTACTTTGGCCTCCACCAACGCCAACAAAGCCAAATAACTGTCCGCCTCCATGGGATATTGATTAACGGCCTCTATATATTTAGCTTGCCCCAACGTGGCGTTACCTGCCGCAATATAGGCATCGCCCATCAATTTGAGCATTTTGGCATGATAATCGCTGCTTTTGGTGCTGCTAGAAATGGCTTGATAATGCGTAATTGCTCCCATGGGGTTATGACGCATTATTTCCGTATCACCCAATTTGCGCCGTAAATTTAATCGGAGATTGACCTCATTCGTCGAGTCCAGTCCTGCTTGATACGTGGCAATGGTGTCGGTATACGCGGCGGTGGTTAGGAGCGCGTCGCCGATTTGTTCATAAATATAAACATTAATCGGGTCATCAGCTATCAAACTGGCGCGATATGCCTTGAGCGCGGGGGGAATTTGGGTTATTTGTTGATAAGCCAAACCCAAATTAAATTGTGTGGCACGTTGAAGGTCGTCATGGGGATATTGCAGGAGGAAATTTTCCAGCGTCATGATGGCGGCAGCAGGGTTGCCCGCCATCAATTCACTGCGCCCACGCCAATGCAAGGCGACACGTTGTGTGTCGGTGGTGGCGGTGGTGTCGGTTAAAACGGCGGCAAAGGCTTGTTGGGCGGAGGCATAATTGCCCTCGGCATAGAGGCGTTGCGCTGTTAATAACGAGTTCGTTACAGGCTCGGCAGCCTGCACGGTTACGAGGGAATGTTGATAAACAAAAGTTACTAAGGTGAGTAGGATGATATATCGGTACATAGCCCGTTATTATGCCATGAGCTTGACCGAGAGCAAATTTACGCCTCAAACAAAAATTTCATTTAACGTAATGGTAATATTCGTGACTGGGTCAACCAATTGTCCCACACTATAGACATGGGAGTTTTTATCAGGCATAAAAATGGCAATAGTTCGCAACATGGGTTCAACCAACCAACATGATTGCACCCCATTTTCAAAATAGATCATCATTTTTTCACTAAATAGATAAGAGCCTTGTGTGGGCGAAATAATTTCAATCACTGTTAAGGGCATGGTAGCCACTTTTATTTCATCTTGAAACCAATTTGGGTTGATTTTGGGATAAATACAAATATCAGGGGTTAGGGGTTGGGGTTTTAGGTCTAAGGTCAGTTCACTTAAAATAGTAAATTTAGCTATATATCTTAATAGCGCGCCGATTAAGGCGACTTGCACAAAGGCATGATTTTTGCTGCCCATTGATTTCTCCTCTATGAATTGAGTTGTCCATGTTGTTTCTCTTTCTAACATTACAGCCTCCTATTGCGCGTCATCATCCTTAATGGTTAAGGTGGTGGTGAAGGGGTTGCCTAAAGTTGCATTCGTGGGTGGGTCAAGTAAACGAAATTGCAAGGCTTTGTTAGCTTCTGCTTGACTATCATTAATCAACTCTGACCAACTAAAAGTAATTTGAGTCGGAGTTCGGCCCGTTGCATCAGGCGCAAAACCGAGTGAACCAATGGTAAAGGCTTGATAATCGGCCCCAGAAATGGCGGTATTTTGGGCGGGGTTGAGTAGTTCGTAACCCACCGCAACGAATTTACCCGAAGGATGGCTGAGGGTAACGGTTAATAACGAGGTTTGGTTCTCCATGACGTTAAATTGGCTTTGAGCAAATTGTAAGGTCGGTGGGTTGTCATTATCTAATATTTCTAAAATGGCGGTATCTTGCACCACATTGGCCTGGAAAGGATTGCTTAATTTTAGCAAAACCGTTTGCGTGTCGGTATTATCCGTTTCATTATCCATAATTGGAACGGTTACGGTAAGTTGCGTTTGATTTTTGGTAAAAGTAAGGGCTTGATTCTTGCTTTGATAATCAAACGATTGTATGGCGGTATCATCTTGGGTGTTAAACGTCACCTGCGCCGCCGATGCCATATTACTATTTAAGACAACTGTAATAATGGCGGTGGTTGCGCCTTCATGGACTTGATATGTGGATTGTGAAAAAGCAATATCGGGTAAGCTAGGATTGGCCGTTGGTTCATCCGTGGGTATAATCGGGGTCGCTGACGGTTCAATGGTTGCCATATCGGTTGGGGTGGGCGTTATTGGAGTTGGGGCATCGGGTTTAGGGGTTGGGGTGGGGTTGTCAACGGGCTTGGGAGTTGGGGTTGAGTTATTAGGGGTGGCGGCGGCGGTGGGAATAGGGGTATTATTGGGCGTGGCCGTTGGCATAACTGCGCTGTCTGGCGTGGGTGTCCCCGCAGCTACGGGTGTCCCCGCAGTTGTGGGGGGTGCAGTGGCTTGACCTGTGCCTGCGGGCGTGCCATTATTGGATTGCCGATTGTCAGCCGTTGAATTAGGTGAGTTGGTTGCGTTTGGGTTATTGGTAGCAACTGGCGTAATATTATTGGCGAAATCAGTGGCGCGAGGTGTCTCTAAATGAAGGGCAGTCGGGCTATAGGTGGCGGTAGGGGTCATGAAGGGCGTAACATATAACATTTCGGAAATGATTAAATCAGGGTATTCGCCTGCCGCGAAAGCAGTCGCCCGTTTTTGGACTTCACTGATAATACGGGGTTGAACATTAACACTGCAATAAGCCCCTAGTAATAATGGCGTGATGGCAAACCAAATAATTAATAATCGTTTCATGAAAACCTCTTATTTTTCCTACATGATGAGACCTACAAGGTTTCAAAAACCTTGCAGGTCTGAGCTACTGAATCCCTAATTTATGTACCGTTTGCATCACTTTTGGCAATGGCTCTTGCCACAAATTTGCCACTTCTAGCCAAAAACCAGGTAATAATTTAGAATGAAGTTTACCCTCAATTATGGGTGTAGGGTGATAATGTCCATCTATTCCTAAATGATAAAAAATAGCCTCTTCCCGTAGCGGGTCAATCAGCCAATATTCTGTAATGCCTGCTAATTCATATTCCTGATATTTCTTAACTCGGTCGCGCTCGGCACTTTCAGGCGAAACCACTTCAATGACCATGTCGGCGGGGGCTCAGGCGAAACCACTTCAATGACCATGTCGGCGGGGGCGGCGAGGTTTTGCTCGGCCACAATATGCAGTCGTTCTTGTCGCACAAACATAATGTCAGGTTCGCGCCCATGCTTGACCACTTCCAAATACATGTTGGCGGGGGCGGTTAGAAGTAAACCTAAATTGTAATGTTCTGTAAATAAATTTAAGAGTGTGGTTAACCAAACCACAATTCTTTGATGTTTCGTTGAAGCAGACATATATTGAATCACCTTGCCATTTATCCACTCGGCATGGCAACCGTCATATTTATGTAAAAATTGTTCGTAACTGAGACCAACAGTCCGCACGGTTTTAGCTTTAGGACGAGTTGTTGTTTGTAGCATGGTGTAACCTCCTGATGGAGTTACTGTTTCTTAGTCATCTGATGACTAAATAATAACTAACGTAAAAACTCATCGATGCGTTGCATGGTGAGAGTATTACCATCATAATAACGAATAACATCTAGTAACTCAGTTAAACCATTGGTGTGTTTTAAGCAGGTGTCCAAAATATTACGAACATCTAATTTGGCCGCATCATTACGAATAATACTGGTGCGTATTTCAGGCGGTAAATCAGCCACCACAATATCGCGGCTATTGTCATTACTCATCATATTACACTCAAGGAGTAAATCAATCAGCTCGCGCAATTTTTTAGGGTTAATTTGCTGATATAACTCTGGCTTAACTTTTAGGCGCGTCAATAATTTCGCCCAACTTTGTTTTTGCTGACAGTATTGTACCAAAGTTTGGACTTTTTGCGTTAACGGCTCATCGGCTTTGAATTGGCGATAAACCTCTGGGAATTGGTCATAACATAAAATGACTAAATCAGCCAACTCCATGTTAGCTAACTTTGCCTGAATATCGGAAGTTTTGTAATCGTAGATGGTCATAAATAGTCTATCAGCTAGTCAGCGTGTCAGCTAGTCAGCTAGTCAGTCGGTCAGTCTATCAGCAAGTCAGTCTTTCAGCTTTTTGCTGATTGCTGACTAGCTGAACGCTGACACGCTGACTCGCTGACAGACTGACTAGCTCATTTGCAAATCTGGCACGGTGGATTGGGCAATTTGGCGTAAATGGCGCATGGCCGCTGAATCGCCCTCAAAATTTTGGATAACGTCTAACAATTCTTCTAAGCCGCCAGGGTAGCCCGCGCAGGTATTCACCATGTTCTTAATGTAGACCCGCGCCGCCGCATTTTGGCGGATATTATGCGCCATTTCAGGGCGTAATTCATTTCTGACTTCATCGGG
>JAIFLK010000307.1 GCA_020049115.1 Chloroflexota bacterium
CCCTGATAATCAAATCGGGGCAACGCCACTCTTGCCTATCAAACTCAGCCCTTCCATTACTTTGGCCTTAGTCATCACCGCCGCCGTCACCCTCATTTTTGGCCTCTGGCCGACTCCGCTGATTAATTTAATGGCTCTCGGTATATTTGGTTAAAAAACTAGTTTACTCCATTGGAATTTTAGACCTACAAGGTTTCCAAAACCTTGCAGGTCTGTAACAAAAAAGCCCCATCAACCTGATAGGGCTTTTTTGTTATCAAAATTAAAAATGATTTTGCCTATCGCTTTACTTTATGGTACAATGTGTTATTAGCACAAATGGTCGGAACAAATGGGCTTAAATCAAGGAGCGTGATATTGTGACTATTTCAACCAAACAACAAAAAATTTTAGAGTTTGTCGAACTATTTACCCAAGACAAGGGCTATCCCCCTACCATTCGCGAGATTGGTCGGGCCGCGGGCATTAGCTCAACGTCAGTAGTCAATTACAACCTAGAAATATTAGAACGGGAAGGGTTAATTAATCGTGGTCGTACCATCTCGCGAGGTATTCGCTTAACCAAAGAAACCCCCGAACCAATTTCCCCTGCGATATTTAACCCCATGCGAAAAATCCCCTTATTAGGTCGCATTGCGGCTGGTCAACCTATCCCTGTACCCGATGGGGCTTTTGATGGGGAAAGTGAAGGCATTGAATTGGCTCATGACCTTGTACCCGACGGCAACGATTTCTATGCCCTGAAAGTACAAGGCTATTCCATGATTGATGCCCTCATCAATGATGGTGATGTGGTGGTTATGCGCCACACCAATACGGCTGAAAATGGCGAAATGGTGGCAGCGTGGTTGCTTGACCAAGAAGAAACCACCCTCAAGCGGTTTTTCCATGAAGGTGACCGCGTGCGTTTGCAACCTGAAAATAAAACCATGCAACCTATCTATGTCCCCTCAGACAAAGTGGAAATTCAAGGTCGCGTCGTGGCAGTCATTCGTCAGATTAATTAAAAAAACCTCACAGGTTTTGAAAACCTGTGAGGTTTATGTTTATTTAACGACGATTAAGGCGCGGGTCTATTGCGTCACGCAACCCATCCCCTAATAAATTGAAAGCCAACACCACAAAAGTAATGGCTAACCCTGGAATAAAGACTAAAAATGGGGCAGTAAAAACCTGGTTGCGCTCTGAACTGAGCATGGAACCCCATTCAGGGGTAGGCGGCTGCGCCCCTAAACCCAAAAATGATAAGGCCGCCACATCAATAATCGCCACCCCAATGCCCAAAGTTGCTTGGACAATTAATGGGGTGATGGAGTTAGGTAAAACATGGTAAAAGAGCAGCGCGGCAGGGCTAATCCCTAAAGAACGTCCCGCCGTTACAAATTCTTGCTCTTTAACCGATAAGACACTCGCCCGAACCACCCGCGCATAAGCAGGAATGGTGACAATGGCAATGGCAACTAACGCGTTGATTAAGCCTGGCCCCAGCACACTCACAATGGCAATGGCGAGAATGAGCGATGGAAATGCTAACAATACGTCCATCAAACGCATAATTAAGTTATCCAGCCCCCCCCCAACATACCCCGCCACCGCCCCTAGTAACGTCCCCACAATAATGGCAAAGGTCACTGAGGTAAAGCCCGAAAGTAAGGATAATTGAGAGCCATAAACCATGCGACTAAAGAAGTCTCGGAAATTCGCATCAACCCCAAAAATGTGCTGCGGCCCTTCACAGCCTAACAAATGAATACAGGGAGCAGAACGTTTTTTAAGTCCCTCTTCTTTCCCAATTAATTGCTGATTGGGGTCAAAGGGCGCAATAATGGGGGCAGAAATCGCTATAAATACTAATACTAATAGCATAATTAAACCCACCACAGCCGAGCGTTTCTGCATTAGGCTTCGCACCGCGTCGGTATATAAACTGCGCGGTTCTTTAGCCTTGACTAAAGTTTTAGTTGAAACGGTGGTAGCAGTCATCTATATTTCTCCTTAACTCAAGCGAATACGGGGGTCTAAAAAGGCATAGGAAATATCTACAATTAAATTAATAAAGACAAAACTTACTGCCACAACTAAGGTAAATCCTTGAATGATAACGTAATCACGGGCGGTAATGGCCTCAAATAAGGTTCGTCCCAAGCCCGCAAAATTAAAAATTGTTTCGGTTAAAACGGCCCCACTGAGAGAAGAACCTAATTGTAACCCGACAATCGTCACTACGGGTAACAAAGCATTGGGCAACGCATGGCGCATGACCATGACCAGTTCAGCTAACCCTTTCGCTCTGGCGGTACGAACATAATCTAAATGAAGCACTTCCAATAAACTTGAGCGAGTGATACGAGCAATAATCGCCATCGGAATAGTCCCGACAGCAATACTTGGTAAGATTAAATGTTGCATGGCATCAAACAAAAGCGGCCAGTTCGCCGTTATGAGCGCGTTAAAAATATTTAAGTTCGCCATAAAGGAACAAAAAGCATACAAGTTACTCCCTTCCGTAAGCGACCAGTGCCAGACTTCATAAAAAGGTGGTGCGGCCAAGCCCGCCGATAAACGGCCTGATGGCGGTAGTTGTAAAAAAGTATCCTTCAAGGCGAGGGCAAAAAGATATTGTAATAATAGCCCCAACCAAAAAACGGGCATGGAAACGCCGATATTGGCTGTGACCATTGTGCCAATATCAATGGCTGAGTTATGCCAATAAGCCGAAATAATCCCCGCCACCATGCCAAAAATAGTGGCAAAAAGCAATGAGGCCATCGCAAGCTCCAGCGTCACGGGCAGTCGCTCCAGCATGATGGTTGTGACGGGCCGCCCAAAGCGGAATGATTCACCCAAATCCTGTTCTAAAACGATTTGTCTGAGATAAACCATAAATTGTACGGGAATAGGTTGGTCTAGCCCAGTTCGTTTGAAAAAGGCATCACAAATGACATCAGTGGCCTTTTCACCCAAAACGGCTCGGCACGGGTCACCAGGAATCACGCGGGCTAAGATAAATGTTACCAGCAAAATACCTAAAATAACGGGTATAGCTAAAATTACTCGACGTAAGATATATTGGGTCATGGCCTACTCCTTTGTCCATTTAGTTTTTGTACTTTCCATCAGCCATTATAAGGCTTGAAGCCTTATAATGGCTACTATAAACAAATCTTAATAAAAAGGCAGGGTACTGTTAGGAATTTATATTCACTACCCAATACCCTGCCTGGAAGCTACTTCATTAAGCCTCTTTAGTTAATTAAGAACAGTAACTATTTCTTCGCGTTCTTAAATCCACCCATTAAACCACTGAAGTAGGTAAAGTCACCCGCGCGACCCGTGTGAAGTGGGCTGGCTGCATCCCATTGTGCTTCAAACGTGGTCACGACATCTTTAGAGTCTAATTCACTCCCATCATGGAATTTCACGCCAGAACGAAGGGTGAACGTCCATTCAAGTAAGTCTTCGCTCACTTCATATTTTTCAGCCAACCCTGGTTCAACTTCAGTGCCGCCGACTTTGTAACCTAAAAGGCTTTCAAAGACTTGTTCACACGCGCGGAAGGTTTCACCATCGGTTTCATCAGCACAATAGAAGCTGACAGGTTCAGCATTTTGCATCCAAACTAAAGTATCTTGGTCAGGAATTTCCACCACGCCAAAATACTCATTGCCTAACGGTGACGCATGTGCGCCAGTAGCCGCAGCCTTGAAAGCCACCGCCGAACCACCATGAGCAATTGGCACCATGGGGACGTGTTGGATTAATAAGGCATTGGCTTTTTCGTATAATTTATTACGTTCAGTTTGGTCACTTAAACTAGCGGCTTCTTTCAAAACCTCATGAATATCAGGGAAGCCTGCGCCAAATTGTTTACTCGCGCCTGCGCCAAAGTGATAATCCAAGAAGTTGGTTTGGTCAGGATAATCAGCCCCCCAACCCAACATGTACAACCCTTTCAACTCACCCGCATCGGCTGCATCTAAGTAAGCCCCGCTTTCCATCACCGTGATTTGAGCTTTGATACCAACCTCAAGTAATTGCGCTTGAATATCTTGCGCCACCACGCTTGGTTCAGGCAAATAGCCACGCACCACATCACGGTAGGCAATTTCAGTTTCAAAGCCATCAGGGAAGCCCGCTTCGGCTAATAAAGCCTTCGCTTTGGCTAAATCATGTTTGGGGAACGCTTCGCCCACACAACCACCAGGAATAGAACATGGGGTGAAATAGTCAGCCGTAATTGAGCCAGCAGGATAGAAATTATCCACAATACGGTCACGGTCTAAGGCATATGAAATGGCCTGGCGAACTTTTTCATCATCAAACGGCGCATGAGCATCGTTCATCCCCACATAGAAGACATTTAAGCCTTCACGAGGATATAACTTTAAGGTATCATCGCCTTCAATTTTAGCAAAGTCATCAGGGGTTGGGTTATCAATCCCATCCACTTCACCTGATTGTAACTCTAGTAAACGTTGTGCGCCTTCAGAACTCCAACGGAAAATGAGGTTTTTAGTCTTGGCTTTTTCGCCCCAATAATCTTCGTTGCGCTCAAACACCACACTATCGCCACGTTTCCACTCAGCCACTTTATAGGGGCCAGTACCAATCGGTTTTTCAAGCAAATCACCCGTTCCCTTGGTTGACTCAAGATATTCGGAAGGTTGAATATTAAAGGCGGTAAAGGCCATTTTAGAGGGGAATGCCACATCAGGGCGGCACAGGGTGAATTTGACGGTTAAATCATCAACCGCTTCAATGGTCTTGAGAATACCGCCATATTCACACTCAGGGCTACCATCGCCTGAACTTTGCGCGCCACCAGAAGTCACTGGCTCAAACTTACCCGCTTTCACTTGGCTAATCGCCACTTTCGGGTCGGCACAATCGCCTGTTTCATTACAACTTAAGTTACCCGTAATACCCTTAAAGTCTTTGGTCGCGAAAAGGGCATCACGTAAGGCTTTACGGCCAATCAATAAATTGCCTGCTTTATCTTTCTTAGCCACTTTTTCAATCGCCATCAAAATCATATTGGTGGCATCGTAAGCATGAGCATGGAAGGCACTGGTAACGCCACCGCCTGTTTTCGCCTCATACTTCTTCAAGAAATCAGCATACTCGGTACTACCAAAACCCAAATCAGGGCCAGAGAGATACATGCCTTCAGTCGCTTCACCCGCCGCTTTGAGGAAGTCAGGAGAAAGTAACGCATCTGCACCCGCTAAAATAACGTTTTCTAACCCTTTCACTTCTTTGGCTTGAGCCGCAATAAAACCACCCTCAGCCACAAAAACAGGGAAGAAAATAAATTCGGGTTTCGTGGCAGCAATAGTCGTTAATACAGGGCGCATGTCGGTATCGCCCACATTAACAGCTTCTTGCGCCGTAATTTTACCACCTAACTCAGTAAACACATCGGCAAAAACTTGTTGTAATTGTTCGGAATAGGGGCTACCATCATGAATGGTCGCGGCCGTCGTAATCCCTAATGTATTAAAGACAAATTCAGCCGTGGCTTTCCCTTGCACATTATCATTGTAGGCAGTTCGTAAGAAACTCGCTACATGGGTATCTGCCCCTGTTAACGAAGGCGCAGTACAAGAGGGTGAAATCATGGTCAACCCTGCTTTATCATAAATACCTGCCGCAGGCGTACAAGAGCTAGAACAGCTATGCCCGACCACCGCGACCACATCGGTTTCTGAAGCGAGTTTTTGACCCACTAACTGCCCACCCTCAGCACTACATTGTTCATCTTCTGATTGTAATTCTAAGGGGTGGCCTAAAACTTCAGGTTTATCAGCCACCGCAATTTCCACACCCACTTGAGCATCGCTACCCAAAGTAGCATTGGGGCCAGAGGTTACAAGGGCTGACGCGAGTTTAATCGGCGCGCCTTCGGCTACCGTCACACAACCCAATTCATCGGTACAAGCATCAACCACTTCCATTTCAGCAGGAGCAGCCGCGCCTTCAGCCCCACCCGTGACAGAGACATACTTGCCATCTTTAATGGTGTTAATGCCAATCTTGGGGTCGGCACAGTCGCCATTTTCATTACAACTCAAATTACCCGTAATCCCTTTGAAATCTTTGGTGCCATATAAGGCATCACGTAAGGCTTTCTTACCAATGATAGTTTTACCATCCGCATCCGTCTTAGCGACTTTCTCAATGGCATTCAAAATCATGGTCGCCGCATCATACGCATGCGCGTGGAAGGCACTGGGAGGAGGCCCACCAAATTTCTTCTGATGTTCGTCCAAGAATTTCTTGTATGCGTCACCAGAGAAGTTCAAATCTGGGCCAGAGATAATCATGCCCTCAGCCGCTTGGCCCGCTGCCGCCACAAAGTCGGGGGAAATCATGCCATCGGCACCCGCTAACTGTACTGTCTCTAAACCCGCAATCTCTTTCGCTTGCACGGTGATAAAACCACCTTCGGCAATGAAAATCGGGTAGTAGATAAATTCAGGCTTACCCGCCGCAATAGAAGTTAATACAGGACGCATGTCCGTATCACCCACGTTAATGGCCTCTTGCGCCGTAATCTCGCCACCTAATTCTTTGAAGACGTTGGCGAACACTTGTTGTAATTGTTCGGCATACGGACTACCATCATGAATGGTGGCGGCCTTCTTTAAGCCTAACTTATTGTAAACATACTCTGCCATAACGCGCCCTTGTACATTATCGTTATGCGCCGTGCGAAGGAAACTCGCCACATGGCTCTTGGGGTCAGTCAAAGCAGGTGCAGTACAAGAGGGGGAAATCATAGTGATACCTGCCGCATCATAAATCGGGGCGGCGGGGGTACAGGAACTGGAACAATTATGACCAATGACCGCCACGACACTGCTATCAGAGGCCACTTTTTGGGCGGCAGTTTGTCCACCTTCGGCTGAACAGCCTTCATCTTCCGAAATGAGTTCAACGGCATGACCCGCCGCTTTGCCACCATGGTCATCAATGGCAATTTCAACTCCGTTACGGGAGTCAATGCCGAGGGTGGCATTGGGGCCAGCAATCACGAGGGCGGCCGCTAATTTGATAGGTTCATCCGCCGTAACTTCCACACACCCTAATGCATCATCACAACCCGCCGTTGCTGGGGCAGCGGCTTCTTCTTTCGTGGGTTCAGCTTTCGCTTCTTCTTTCGTCGCTTCAGCTTTCGCGGGTTCTTCTTTTTTCTCTGTCGCGGGGGTAGCCCCACCACCACATTGAGCGGCGACTAACGCCAGCAAAGTCAACAAACTTAATAACCATAATGTTCGCTTACGCATCCTAAAATCTCCTCCTAGAAGATACTCTCATAAATTAAACAATTTTGTAATATAGGCTTTTTTACTTCAACGTTAAATTAGACGGCACGTCACCTCCTTACACTTGGAATCTCAAATGCCTCTCATAATCCAACCGAGCGCAAATAATACTACAAACTTTGGTTTAACGTCAAATGAGAGGCTATCATTGAGCGTATTTCGCTTTCAGGGAAACAGGAGTGCAATGGCCTTGCCAAATCTACCCCCTTAATCCCCCCGACATCAGGGGGAAATACTGCTCCCGCTCTAATATAGGAGAGGGTTGGGGTGAGGTTTACGCCCCAACCTTAAACTTACGCTCCATGAAACGCACAATCAAAGATAATAAAATGGTCATGGTGAGATATAACACGGCCACGATATTATAAGTGGCTAGATATTGAAACGAACTAGCACTATAAAGTTTACCCATTTGCGTAATATCTCGTATGCCTAAAGCAGAGATAAGTGAGGAATCTTTGAGCATCGCAATAAAATCATTGCCTAAAGGGGGTAGCACGCGGCGAATAGCTTGAGGTAAAATAATCAACCGCATCGCCTGAAAATAAGTCATGCCCAAAGATTGGGCCGCTTCCATTTGCCCTTGCCCAATGGATTGAATCCCCGCCCGAAAGATTTCGGCAGAAAACGCCCCATAACTAATGGCCAGGGCTAGAATACCGCGATAGAGCAGGTCAATGCTATTATTTTTCAGAGCCATCAAAAAGTTATCAGGTGAAAGTATTCCCACCCCTGCTAAAAATAAACCAAAGCCATTTATAGCCATAATCGCGGCAGGGACACCCGCAAAAGCAATATATAACATGGTGACGAGAATCGGTACGCCGCGCATGATTTGCACATATAACGTGGCTGCGTTGTAAATAATGGGGTTTTTAGAGACCAGGGCTAACCCCGTGAGCAGGCCCAGCGTAATGGAAAACGCATACGCCGTAAGCGTAACTTGAATGGTGAGAATGATACCTTGTTGTAAAAAAATGAAGGCATCAGTATAAAGTTCTTTAGTGGTGATAGCGAAAATGAAATAAATCGCAATCAAAGCCAGAACGAGAAACCACCAGGGAAAATCTCTCAGATTACCCATGAGTTGCGTTTGTGATGATTTATTCAAGGCCATTCTCCATTGAAAGATGAGTATGATTTATTCAAGGCCATTCTCCATTGAAAGATGAGTTAATCAAAAAGTGACAGGCACTTAGACGCGCCTGTCACTTTTTGATTTAGTAATTATTGGTTAGCTGCATGTTCGTCAACCACTTGAGTTGGCTCGACAGGAAGAGGAACTTCCGTTGCAGGGACAGCAGTGGGAGGTACAGCCGTTGCCGCGGGAACTACTTCTACCGTTGGTGGTACTTCCGTTGTGGCAGGTACAGCCGTTGCCGCGGGGGCAATATCATCGTAAGTTAGCGTAAATTGAGAGGAGAAATATTTCGCCGCAAATTTATCCAACGTGCCATCCGCCCGCATGGAAGCTAACGCTTTATTAACTGGCTCAACCAAGTCGCTCCCTTTCGGATAAATAAAGCCTAACGCGCCACCTTCCAAAGGTTTACCCAATAAAGCCAGTTTCTCCGCATTCACGCCCACATAACCCTGACCCGCCGTTTCATCCATGACCACCGCATCCACATCACCCGACAATAACGCTTGGACGGCCAAACCAAAGTCATTAAATGAAACCACACGGTCAGGCCCAACCAATTTCTCCGCCGTTTGATAGTTGGTTGTTCCCACTTGTGAACCAATCATCAACTCGGTGTTCGCCGCCAAAGTCTCCGCCCCATCAAAACGGGTTTCACCTTTCCGAACTAATAACCGTTGTTGAATATCAATGTAACCATCGGAGAAATCTACCACCCCCTTACGCTCTTCGGTGATACTCACCCCGTCGGCTGCCGCATCAAACTGGCCCGCCGCCACTGCCGCAATCATGCCATCCCAGGCCGCTTCCACATATTTCGGTGTACAATTCAGCCGTTTACAAATCTCATTCCACGCATCATAATCCCAACCGCCTGGCTCACCCGTTTTCAAATCCACATAATTAAACGGCAAATAGGCATTCTCGACCGCAATGCTGATTTCACGCCCCGCTAAATCAGGCAATTCAATGGCTTCAGCCGAAGTAGTCGCTTCGGTAGCAGTAATTGTCTCCGTTGAAGTAACTGGTTCAACATAAGCCCCAGGGCCAATATCTTCGTAAGTTAGCGTAAAATTAGCCGAGAAATATTTCTGAGCAAATTTATCCAACGTCCCATCGGCCTTCATAGAGGCTAACGCTTTATTAACTGGCTCAACCAAGTCGCTCCCTTTCGGATAAATGAAGCCTAACGCGCCACTATCCATTGGCGCACCTAATAAAGCCAATTTCTCCGCATTCACCCCCACATAACCCTGACCCGCCGTTTCATCCATCACCACCGCATCCACATCCCCTGATAACAGGGCTTGGACGGCCAAACCAAAGTCATTAAATGAAACCACGCGGTCAGGCCCGACCAATTTCTCCGCCGTTTGATAGTTGGTTGTTCCCACTTGTGAACCAATCTTCAATTCTTTATTCGCCGCAAAGGTTTCTGCCCCATCAAAACGCGCTTCATCTTTACGCACTAACAACCGTTGCTTTATCTCAATGTAACCATCTGAAAAATCAACCACACCCTTGCGTTCCTCAGTAATGGTTACGCCATCAGCAGCCGCATCAAACTGGCCCGCCGCCACCGCCGCAATCATGCCATCCCAGGCCGCTTCCACATATTTCGGCGTACAATTCAGCCGCTTACAAATCTCATTCCACGCATCATAATCCCAACCGCCTGGCTCACCCGTTTTCAAATCCACATAATTAAACGGCAAATAGGCATTCTCTACGGCTATCGTCACTTCACGACCCGCTAAATCAGGTAAATCTACCGCAGTAGCCGCTTTCACTTCTTCTTTTGTGGGTTCAACCTTAACTTCTTCTTTCGTAGGTTCAACTTTAACCTCTTCCTTAGTCGGTTCAACTTTAGCTGGCTCCTCTTTGGGGGCTACAGGTGTGGGCGTAGCTCCACCACATTGAGCCGCCACAAGTGACAAAATCATTAATACTAACACTAACAGCCATGACATTTTTTTAGGTAACATTATCTACTTTCTCCTCCAAAAGTAATATGTAACAGATTTCAACAATAAACGTTATTTCAAACAAGATTATACCTGGGCAACTTGAATCTACTTAAAAGACATTATACCGATTAATGGTTTGTGTAGGGGCAATGCCTTGTGCTTGCCCCCATTGCGGGCAGGGACAAGCCCTGCCCCTACGAAATGAGGCCAAATTCTTTAATCGGTATAAACTCTAAAGTAGACTTATGATAACATGACCATTCTCTCACGTCAAACAAAGGATTACTGACTCCAATAAGAGTTAAACAGGAGTCCGCAATTCTTTGCGGACAACCCGCAAATGATTGCGGACTCCTGCTACAAATAAGCTATTTTTGCGTAAGTCTATCCAATATGGTGCGCTGACATCCTATCGGTAGGCAGCTGACATCCTGTCAACGCGCGAGGTTACGGTAAACGACTAAAATCTTCATCATACCAACGCACGTAAATTTCCGTCAATTCATGTTGCTCATCTAGCCGCGCTAAAATTTGATTAAGAGCCTGTAATAATCGCACATCAGCCTGACCTTCTGGCGCGACCACCGCCACCGCAATCGGCTGATAGTCCACGATAGGCGTTAGCTTGACTGCCCAACTCGTATTAATGGCTTGCTGCCACATGGGGGCTGGGCCAAAAATGGCCTGCAAAGGTGGCCCCGTTTTCGCCTCATCAGGCGGTTGGCTGAGTTGATTTACTCCATCCAATAAATCTATCATAGGAATAAGTTGTGCCGTTGGTGGCAATGTTAAAGCAAAAGGCTGCCCCTGAATCGTCAACCCCTCAACCGTCATGGCTTGCTGATAGCCGCTAAAAGCCACCACGCCCACCTGAGCCTCGGTCAAATCAGCCAGCCCATGAATTTTAGTCTCATTGGCCGCGACCAACAATGCCAGGGGCATATAACCGTAAGGTTGTGAGTAAGAAATGGGACGGGTCATAGTCAGCGCGGGCGTAGCATCAAACGGCGTGAGCAACCCCAGGCCAATATCCCATTGATTTTGCCAATCTCCCGCCAACAACGCGGGGGGATAAGCCTCAACCAACTCCAACTGCACCCCCAAATCACGCGCCAAAAGTTTGGCAATGTCCACCTCAAAACCCGTCATGGCCCCGCCCGTCGCCGAGTTGGATGCCCCGCGAAAAACGGGGGGCGCAAAAGCCGCTTCAGGCCACACCCGTACCCCCACCCGCAACACCCCTTCATTTAATACATGGTCTAGCACGTCAGAGCCATCACCTGCCTTAAATTGCGGCATGGCCGTTGTTGGTGTGATAATTACTGCCGTCGGTGTGGGCGCGGGCGCGCATTGGATGAGCCAGGGTAGACACAAAGTAAGAATAAGATATTTCCACATGAGGTTTTATACTCCACTGCCATGAAGTTAAGGGCTAGGCAGGAGTGCGAAAATAAAATTTTGACACTCCTGCCTATGGTAGAACGGGCTTTAGCCTGTTCAAATCAGTTGAAGTCACAACGCTTGCTGTAGGTGGCGCAAAGCTGAAGCGTTGCGACTCCGTCAAATCCATTAAAGCTGTACTACCATGATGGTAATATCATCATGTGGTTCGGCCTGACCGACGAAAGTCATTAAATCATGCTTAAGATATTCCAACATAGCCTCAGCACTAGCCATAGGTGCGGCCTTAACTGTGGCTTCTAAACGGGGAAAGCCATACATCTCATTCGTCACGTTATTGGCTTCAACCACGCCATCGGTGGTTAAAATGATGATGTCACCTTTGGTTAAGATTAATTCTAGTTGTTGATAGGGCCAGCTTTGGCTAAAGCCCGTCCCCAGAGGCATCCCGCCCACGTCTACCCATTCCACCGAACCGTCACATCGCTTAATAATTGGCGTAACGCAACCTGCATTAGCCACGCGCAGATAATATTGCTGCCTGGGTAATGGGTTTAACTCAACGTAACACATGGCGCAATTTTGGCGGCTTTTTTGGGTATAGGTAAAGAGGGTTTGGTCAAGTTGGTTTAATAATTCGGTAGGCGACAATTCTTGGGGGTTAATGGTTTGTAAGGCCGCCATGCTGACTCCCACAAGCATGGCGGCGGGCATGCCCTTGCCTGAAATATCGCCCACCACCAAACTATACCCCTCAACGAGGCGTTGATAGTCGTAAAAATCGCGGCCGATTTCTTTGGTTGGCTGGGTGAAACAGATGACCTCTAACTCAGGCCAAGTGGGACGGGCAGGCGGCAGAAACTTGGCTTGAACCTCGCCCGCCAACTTAAATTCCTGTTGCATGGCGGCTAGTTTTAACCGTTCCTGCTCGGCACGCTTACGGTGCGTAATATCACGTAAAATTGTTTGGATATACAAGCCATTCGTTTGTTGCAGGGTGGCGGTGATGACGGCATCAAATAACGTGCCATCGCGCCGCCGAAATTTAAGTTCATAATCTTTCAGGTAGCCTGCATGCTGTAAGGCCGCTTGTAAATGTTCACGGTCAGCGGGCTGGACATAATGCGTAAGTAAATCAATGTGAGCGACATTTTGCTCACGGGGATAGCCAAAAAGTTGGAGCGCAGCGATATTTGCCTCCAGCACTTGCCCACTCAAATTGCTCACGATAATGGCATCTTTGGAGTTTTCAAAAAGACCGCGAAATTTATGCTCACTTACCATGAGAGAATAGTTGGCTTCCGCCATAGCCGCTTTGAGCAAATTGATGCGGTCAGCTAGGGCAATGGATAATAATAACACCATGAAGACCACCCCCACTTGAGAGCCATGTTCGGTAACTCGACTTAGCGGCAACAGCCCCACGCGCGGCAACAGGCCAATCACCTGAGCGACAGCATAGACTGCCCAAGCCAATAAGAGATAACGCGCCGCACGATACCCCTGAAACCAAACCCAAAACGCAACCCCTAAAATTGTCACGGGGGCGAGAATGAGGACTATCAGTGTGGGTGTCCCTAACAAATAGGTAATATCAAAAATAAAGGCTAAATTTCCTAGCGTAATAAAACCTACCTGGAAATAAATGAGACGACTCAAACGGAGAAAATTGGTTTTAAGGGCTAAAAAGTGATGCGTAAAAAGCAACGCACACACAGAATTGCCTGTGCTGCCAATAGTGACGCGATAGTAACTCCACCAGACTGAATCAGGCCATAAATAAACCCCAAAACCTTCCGAGTGATTTAAGATAAAAAAGGCCAAGAACGTCACATAGTAAAGATAACTGACCTCCCGTAGGAATAAAAAGAGAACCATGTTATAGCCTAACATAATGAACAATGCCCCAAAGAAGAGGCCATATAGCAAATTTTCCGAGCTATTAGTCGCCGCCCAAGCAGCTAATGATTGCATGGTGAGTGGTACTGGCACAAAGTAATGCCCTTGTAAGCGCAAATAAATTGTATATATTTTGTTAGGCTGAAAAATCGGGGCAAAAACAAAGTAATGATGGGGGATTTGGCGTTGGGCAAAAGGGCGGGCTGACCCGGTGGCGACATGCTCTAGCACGGTTTGTGGCGCGTCAATAACGTAATAATCTAGTTCTTGGATGTTAACAAAAGCATAAACCAGCCGCCAGGTTTGGTGGCTTTGGTTGTTAACCTGTAAGCGTACCCAGCCAGTGGTACGAAAGCCAAAATCGGGTGTTTCCTCATGGCTTGGCACAAACTGCGCCGCATATTCGGGCGACATGACCTGTTCTAGGGTCAATTCGCCGCTAGGGTCTTGTAAGGTGGCGACATGCAAGCCTAACGGGTAGCTGTCTTGCTCATCGGTCAAGGTTACGGGTTCTTGCGCGTACGCGTCGCGCGGCCATAGTAGGGCGAAGCTGGTGAGGCAAATGAATGCTGTAATATATTGTGCTATTGTTTTCATAATGGATTGTTCATTTAATTTCTATACTCAGTATTTCAAGATTTGAGTGCAACTACTAAATTACCCTCACCCCCCCGCCCCTCTCCCAAAGGGAGAGGGGAGACAAGAGACTCCCTCGCCCTTTGGGAGAGGGGAGACAAGAGACTCCCTCGCCCTTTGGGAGAGGGCTGGGGTGAGGGTGGGAGAGGGCTGGGGTGAGGGTGACAAATCTTGATATACTGATACTGCGTTTCGTTTGAAACCTACACATTGATTATGAGCATGAGAAGTCCGCAATCCTTTGCGGACAACCCGCAAATAATTGCGGACTCCTGTCCCAAAAAGTGTCATTTTGATTTGAAACGCAGTATCAGTATTTCAAGATTTTGACCTTTAGAAATCGGATGTCTTAAAGACATCCGATTTCTTGGGCTAAAATAGACTCAAATCTTGAAATACTGAGTATAGGTACTTAAATCACGCTTATTTTTCCTCGCCCTGGGTTTCCATTTCCCGTAAGGTACGCGCCACCTCATCAATGGCTAATTTCTGTTTACGATACAAATCCGACTCGCTCATGGCGAGATTATTCGCAATATCCCGCACCCGCATGCCCTGCACAAACTTCATATCTAAAATGTTATAAATCAGCCATTCGGCGGCGGTCATGTGCCGTTCCCCTTCGGGGCGTTGCATCTCAATGGCTTTCGCCAAAACGGAGCGCAGGGCATGGACGGAATTATCATTATTTTCGCCGAGAATGTCTTGGACTACGCGCAACGCCAGCAACGGGCTTTCGGTTAATTTTGGCCCACCCCAATAATGTTTGAGCGCGTCCCGCACCATGTCGGGAAAATCCTCTTGATGTACCAGCCCATCAAGATTGGCCGCGATAAGACGCGCATCGCCACTGTATGGCACGGTGCTGCGGAGGCGTTGCACCCGCTCAATTTCAGGGATGATATGTTTCAGGGCGACAAAAACCTCTTGTTGTAACATGCGGTCTTCTAAGGCGCGCTCCGCCTGCGTCAACATGTGCGCGGCCATCTCCGCCTCCTCCAAAGTGAGGTCATAATTAGAGCTACGGGCTTGCAACCCCAATAAACCGAGGGGCAGAGTGTGATTTTTATTTCGTAAAATAACAAACCAAAAATTATTTTGGCTAATAAAATGATACCCCTCACGGGTGTCTGGCGCGGCAATGAGGTTAGCCACATCGAGGTCAGTTAAAATTTTCTCCACCAACTGTTTATAGCCCACTTGGGCTTCTAGGCGCGGGCCATGTTGAGTGTTAAAGTTATAGATGAAGCCCGTCCGCACACGTAGCAATTCACATAGCGTAATTAAGATATTTTCTAGGGCTTGTTGTAAATCGGTGGTGGTCAGCAGGCGGCGGTCTAGTTCACTAATCCAGGCGATTTCAAGGCGGTCTTGGTGAAAGAGCAGTTGGTCAACAAACGGCTTCGCCATGTTAATGACTAATTGTGACAAAATAAACACAATCACAATCGAACCTTGCAAGACAAAATCACGCGGCAAGCCCCAAATTTGGGGTTGTTTGGGCATGACTTGAATGATGATGATGACGATAATTGCCACTAAGGTGCCGCGCAATAGAAAATGAGCGAGATTATGTTTTATGACGCGATCAGGCGGTGATACGCCCACAAAAGCCACACTATAAGCCATTAAAGTTATCATGACGGCAATGACAATGTTGCCCAAAAACATGGTAATAAGAAGTAAGGCGGGGTGTAAACTAGGGGTGCTGACTATCAGCATGTAAGGGTAAACACCGAGGGCGGGCGCAGCAAAGGAGATGCCCAAATAGGTCATGCGGCGGCGCGCCCCAGAGGTGAGGCAGCGGCTACGGGCGAGATGAACTTTGTAAGAACCCCAAATGAGGGTGACGTAAAAGTAGATGGTGAAAACCCAAAAGAAGGGGCCAGACTTAAATTGAGTTACGCCCATGGTGCGAAAGGCATCATGAACCACGTAATCACTCTGTAAGACGAGAAGCAGTAAAAGGAAGCCAAAAACGTAGGCGATAATGACGGCAAAGAGGCGGCGAGAGGAGTGAGCATTGGTAGTTCGTAATAATGCGTCAGCTAAATGTAAGTAGGCGGCAGGGATAAATGCGTCAGCTAAATGTAAGTAGGCGGCAGGGATAAAGGCAATGCCTACCCACTGAAATTTGAGCCAGGGGATGGCATCGTCGGTGCTACGGACGCGAAACAGCGCGACATCACCCGCATATGTGAAACACATGCAAGCCAAAAGAACGGCAAAGGCTTGCCCAACAACGCTGCGTTGATTGTATGTAATAATGTAAACAAAGAGAGAAAAGGAGAGAATGGTAATAGCCGAGGAAAGAATTTGGTTAAAACCAGATAAAAGGTAAATAAGGTCTATGGTTGGCATTCAGCTAGTCAGCGTTCAGCTAATCAGCGTTCAGTTAGTCAACT
>JAIFLK010000356.1 GCA_020049115.1 Chloroflexota bacterium
TTTGGCATCTCATCATTGATACCGCCGAGAAATGCGGCTTTGAATATGCGGGCGCGGTGAAGCAAAGTAACGGGCAAACCAGTTTTAAGAAACGGCAAAATCCCTTCACCGTGTTGGCGGGGCAGTTGATTATCAATTTCAAGAAAGTGCGCCGTCCAAAGGCCATGATGAAGGTCGCGTTAGGCATGAAAACGGGCGAGGTTGTCTTACAAACGTGTGAAGGAGTCATCGCGAAAAATCATGGGGCCACGTTAGAGGAAATTAATGATGAGTTAATCATTAAGGGGCTGGAGTTGGGTTTTTTAGATTTATTACAAAAAGAATATGCTGACCTCACGCCCTTTTTGTTAGATACCTTTGATTATGATAAGCAAACAGACCGTTTCACCTTGCGACGTAATACGAAATTCCGCACGCGAATTGACATTAATTTACGGATACTCTATTTCTTAACCTCATTTTTGCGTCGTCAAGCCACCGAAAACAAAATCTCCACCTTTGATGAGATTGTATTACACATTATGCCACTGCTAAAAAATGGCACAACCCCCGAAGACCAGACCATTTTAACGGTCTTAGAGGAAATTGCGGAACATGTCGGCGAGCAGGGTTGGCGATTGCAAGGCCAAACGGGGCAGCAACCGTTGTTTTAAGGTCAGCCATTATAAGGCTTGAAGCCTTATAATGGCTCATGAGGGCTAAACGGTTGACCATGGGAGTCTGCTAAAGGTTAATGTTAAAGCCAATCTTCGCCTACGGTTTGCGGCAAAAGTTGGCGTAATACATTTTCATTGATACGAAATCCATGGGCGCGTAAATCTTGCAAAAGTTGCGTGGCTGAGGGAATTAAGCCATGTTGTTTAGCCAGAATAATAACGGCTAATGTCCCTTTAACTGATATGCCCAAAGCCCGCGCACATTTACGGGCTGCGCCGTCATCAAGAATGGCTGTCCAGGTGGGATTAGCTTGGGCGTAGGCTAAAACTGCGGTTTCACCTGCGCCTAAATCCCAGGCCAAAAGTTCAGGTGGTGGCGCAGGAGTCATCATCACCGTAAATTTTTTGGCGGCTAATAGCTGTTTAGCAGGGTCATTATCTGGCCCCTGAGCAATTTCAACGGCGACAGCTTGGGGAATAATAACCCTTTCCGCTAGTTGAGTAAGCAAGTGGGTTTGCTTAACATGGGCTAATAAAATTAACGGTGAAGCATTAACCACCCAATAGTTAAACATGCTCAACCTCAGCTAACACTTCATCTAATTCATATTGCCAGGGGGACACCCCAAAACGAGTTAAGGCCATTAAGAACTCGGCGCGGGAAATACCTGCCACCTCCGCTGCTTTTGCCTGCGAAATCCACTGCATTTCATACCATTTGACCGCCGCCGCGAGGCGCATTTCTAATACAAAGTGGGGTGGGTCTTGACGTAACGCTGAAAAAACGGTTAAGGGTAATTCAAAGGTTACTTGAGTAGTGTTAAGCATACATTTCTCCTTGTGCCTGTAATATTTTGCTGAATAAGAGTAGGGGTTGGCTGAAGGTAAAAGCTAAACGGTTGAACATCGGAGTCTCCTTGAGGTTAAAACTGACAGTATAAATTTCATTAAATTGTACTACATTTGTTAGATAGTCGCAATTTCTCACCTGGCTCATTCATATTGCCTTAGTCAACTATTTTGGCTACAATGACCATCATCAAAAATGAAACAGGACACCCATCTCATGACTCCCCCCCTAAATTTAAACCAGCGCGTGCAAGAACTACGGGCGCAAATAATTCAAATAATTAAGCTGCATGGAGCGACCCAGCCCAAACTATTTGGCTCTCTGGCGCGCGGGACAGCGGGGCCGAATAGCGACCTAGATATACTAATCTCGCTTAATGCAGGGCGCAGTTTATTAGATATTATTGCAATTAAACAAGACTTAGAAGATTTGTTAGGCTGCAAAGTAGATGTGATGACTGAGGCCGCTATTAGCCCTTATATTCGAGCGCAAGTTTTGCAAGAGGCGGTGATGTTATGAAAGAGGATAAATTATATTTAAAGCACATTGACCCCGTTTTTGCGTAAGGTGAGATAGTAATATACGGCACGAGGCTAAACTGGAGAGCAACGGCTTTAGCGTTGCCAGATGATTGCGGCAACTGCTAAAGCCATTGCTCTCCTTACTTTTTATGACAAATTACACCGACCTACTCATTCGTATTGGCACATGGAACGCCACTAGCCAAAGCTACCCCGTTGAAGCCCGAATTAGTGATGGCAGTTTTTATGGTGGCGGGCAATTTCAACTAGACCAGCCTCAACTTTTAGCCCTGGCTGCTAACCCTGTAGCTTATGGTAATTATCTCTTTGAAACCCTTTTCATGGGCGCGATTGGGCGAGCGTATGAGCGCGCCATCACCTTGGCCGAAACCCAAACGGAAGGGCAATTGCGCCTCCGTTTATGGGTTGAAACCACCGCCGCCGAACTCCAAGCAATACGCTGGGAACGGTTACAACATCATTACAAAGGCACCATTGTCCCCGTCAGCATCTCTCATTTAACCCCCTTTTCTCGTTATATTGAGTTAGAAACAGCCGAAGCCCCGCCCCTAACCGTCCACCCGTTAGAAATGTTAATTGCTGTTGCCAACCCCGAAGGACTGCCCACCGCTTTTGTCCCCGTTAATGTGGAGTTTGAGGTTGAAAATATCTATCAAGCCTTAATGCAAGTTAATCATTCTAGCAAAGTTATTAACGTCACGCTCATGCCAGGGCGCACGGGTATTTCGCCTGAATTAGCCACCAAAGTGAAACAAGCGGGCTGGCGACTCCTCAGCGACTGCACTAATTTGGATAGTTTGGCGCGATATACCGCAGGTTGCCACATCGTCCATTTTATTGGGCATGGCTCATTTCGGCGGCGCACGGGCGGGCATGGTGAAGGTCAGGTCGTATTACATTTGGAGGAAACTGAAACGGGTCGCTGGGCTATTACGAATGATAGCGACATCATCAGCCGTCTGGCAGGACTAACTCCCTTACCTTATCTTATCTTTTTGGTCGCCTGCGAAACCAGTAAACGGGATAACGATAATGGACATGCCTTTGTCGGTTTAGGCCCTAAATTGGTGCAATTAGGTGTTCCCGCCGTCGTCGCTATGCAAGATTTAGTCCCGATTAAGTTAGCGCAACAACTCGCACGCGAATTTTACAGCCACCTGCAAACTCATGGTATCATTGATTCAGCCCTCAACCATGCCCGTTCCTTATTATTTGACCGTAATAGTAGCAATACTTGGGACGTTCCCGCACTTTTTATGCGCTCGGAAACAGGCCGCATCCTTAGCCCTGACCCGCTGCGTGTTACCCTAAATAACATATATTATCACAAAGATTTCTATTTTTTCTGCCCTGATAGTCATAAATACCTCCCCTTGCCCGTTGATGTATTACATCTCACTGCCAACCAATCCCTTGATGAGGTCAATTCCGTAATAATGGAAGGCACCGCCACCATTGACATCATCACCGCTACCTTAGACATTTTTGCTAATCATCACCAGCGGGAACAAAAAGGGGGGCCAATTCAGGGTAAACGAAAGGCCAACGCGCGGCCGCAACCTCAATTATTACTTTTATTAGGTGGTTATGGCTCTAATAAATCCACTCAGTTGCGCCATTTGGTCTGGCAAACCGCCGCCGCTTCCTTGCAAGCCAACCCCGCCTACCTGGTGCTGCCCATTTATGTTGATTTACAAAATTATAGCGCAATGCAAATTGGCGTAAGTAATCGGTTAGAGGCATTGCTTTTTAACAGTTTAGAACCATTTTGGGCCAATCTTACCCAAACCCAAATGGATGCCTTACTCGCGGATAAATCTGGCCCCACCTTACGGATTTTCTTGGCAAATAGTGACCATTTAAGTGAGCAAGAACGGTTGACCGTCTGGCAACAATTGTTAGAGTTAATGCAAAACTACCCTCGCCATGAATACATGGCCGACCAAAATAGTGACCTATTCAACCCCCATTATTTTAATAATTTGCAACTTGAAGTGTTAAAAATTCAGCCCCTAGATACCCGTAAAATCTGCTATTTTTTGGAAAACCGCGCCCCCATTGACCCCAACAGTTTGTCATTGTTTAAAGCTCTGCATGATGGACAATTGCTTGATTTGGCCGCCATTCCCTGGTTTATGGTGGACATGATGCGGCGCGCCAAATCAGGTGATTTACCCGACTCCCGTACCGAAGTATTACAACGATTGATAGATGATGCCCTTATCAAAATCCCCTTAAATGGCGGTATGCGCGGCCATGCGGAGGCCGTGTTATATGAATTGGCGTGGCGAATGTATAACCAACAAAGCACCCGCTGGCCGCTGACCTCCGTATTTGATATTATGAAACAGATGCGTGGCAATCGGGCTTATAATTTGGAGGATTTTTATAATGCGCTCCTTGATTCAGGCATTGTTGCCCCATTGGATAAAGATAATTTACGATTTTCCTACGCACCCATGCAAGCCTTTTGCTGCGCTAAAGCCATTGTGGCTATGCCTAATCGTGACCAGGTGTTAGATGATTTAACGGCGCGCTTTGGTCGCTTTAATTGGCTACGTTGGGGGCAAGAAACCGTTATTTTTATGAGTGGCTTACTCGCCAATAAGATTGAATCACTGGAGAAATTATTACGAACCATTGTTTATGGAGTGGATTTGCTGGCGAGTGAGCAAACCTTTTTAGCGGCTCAGGTATTGCTAGAGGCACGTAATGAACGGCAACGTTTGAAACTAGAAACCCCCTCAGATGACCAAGAAATGTTTAATCAGGTGCTTAATGCGCTCATTTGGCGATTGGATAGCCAACATGAGCCGCGCCTGGCCTATCGCTTAGAAGCGGCCACACTCATCGGCCAAGCAGCCACCGCCGAGGCTATCGGCCATTTAGCCAATGTGGCGACTGCCCCTGTTAGATTAGACTTAAGACAACTCCAAGATTACGATTTTGGCAGCATGCGAATCGTCGCCATGACCGCATTGCAACGAATTATTTCAAATGACCCTGAGCAAATCCCTAAATTGCCGCCCACATTAGCCGAAATATTACAGCTTCGCCTGGAGAAAAAGGTCAATCGGTTGATTGAATATCTGCACCTTGAAGATAAAAGTTTACGCAGTGCCGCCGCCTTAATATTAGGTGATTTACAACCCCAACTCCAAGCCATGCCCGACCATCAATTAGAGGCCGCGCTAATTATGGAGCATTTGGTGGATGCCTTTTTTGACCCCAACACCGATGAAGTCACTTTATGGGCGGTGGCTCATGCTTTGGCAATGTTAGATACCATGATGATTACGCAAGAGGTTATCGTGCGAGCCTTAGCCCTGCGAGAAACGGAAGCTAATTTACAACGGGATAAATGTTTGGCCTACCTCATTGGGCGGATTCGCTCACAAGAACGGGGGGCGCATACTTTTTTAGTGGAGCATTGCATTAAAAAATGTGACGACATGCGGCTGTGGGCGACGGCCATTGAAGCCCTCGGTTGGCTGGCGCACCCCAAAGATAAAACCCTGTTAGAAACCGTCGCCTGCGGTCAACTCGAAAAGGTCAACCCGCAATATTCCTTTTTTAAAGAATATCAACTTTATTTGCAAGGCCGCGCCATTGAAGCCCTCAGCCATGTGGGTGACGCGGACAGTTTAACCAAACTCCAGGCCGCCAAAGTCAACTGGATTGCCGATTTACGCCGCGTCTTCTACCGCACCAGCGAGGAGATTTATTGGCGATTAACGCAAAATAAAGAGTAATAAATGGTACGCTGACATTCTGTCGGCGGCCTGCCAGAAGCCAACGCACCCATATAGAAATATATTTTAAGGAGAAATATCATGCGAAAATTTTCATCTTATGGCCCCGTAGATAAAAATTTATATTACTACGCCCCACGTCAAACCTTAATTGAGGCGACACGGCAGCAACTTTTGGGTGAAAATCCTGATAATGGCGGACATTATCTGACCGTCTGGGGGTCACGGCAAACGGGCAAAACCTGGGTCATGCAGCAAATTTTGGCGGATTTCCGCGACAATCCTGCCTATAGCCGTTTTACGGTTGCCAAGTTAAACCTACAACATCTTAAGGAACAATCTGATACGCTTAAGGTGGTGCAAAATATAGCGGCGGAACTTATTAGAACGTTGCAGTTGGAAAAGATAAGCCTCAACCAATTAGAGGATTTTCCCTTGCTTTTTAGTCGTGACGTTTTAAAAAAGCCCTTAGTGCTAATATTAGACGAATTTGATGCGTTACATGAACAAACCATTGGTTATTTGGTCAATGTATTTAGAAACATTTATATTGAGCGACAAGACCAATCGGACAAAACAACGGAAAATAAGGAACATTTATTGCATGGCCTAGCCTTAATTGGCGTGAGGGCAGTGTTAGGGGTGGAGAATGTGGCGGGGTCGCCTTTCAATATACAACGGAGTCTGCCGATTCCTAACCTCACGGCGGAGGAAGTGACGGGCATGTTTGAGTGGTATGCGCGGGAGAGTGGGCAGTCATTTGCGGCGGGAGTAATTGACCGTATTTACACCGAATTTCGGGGGCAACCTGGCCTGACCTGTTGGTTTGGGGAGTTATTAACCGAAATGTACAATCAGCACAACCCCACAATTACCATGCAAGATTTTGAGGCGAGTTTCTATGCCGCCACCAATCGGCTACCGAACAACAATATCTTAAACATTATTAGTAAAGCAAAACAAGAGCCATATAAACATGTCATTTTTGAGATGTTCAAAACGGATAAAAAACAGCCTTTTCGTTATGATGATACCACCACCAATTTCCTCTATTTGAACGGCGTGGTGACGGAGGAGATAGTTACCCCCGCCGAAAGTTACATGAAGTTTCCAAACCCATTTGTGCAAAAACGGCTGTTTAACTATTTTGCCTATGAACTATTTGGCGAAATGGGGCGATTATTTGACCCATTTGAGTCATTAGCCGATGTCTTTGCGCCGTCAGGGTTAAATCTCAAGGCATTATTACGGCGATATGAACTGTATTTGCAACAAAATCGGAGTTGGCTACTGAAAGATGCGCCCCGCCGTTACGATTTACGCATTTATGAGGCGGTCTATCATTTCAATTTGTATATGTATCTAAAGCAATTTTTGAATAGCTATCAGGGTCAGGTGTACCCCGAATTTCCAACGGGCAATGGCAAAATAGATTTGCTGATGCAATATGAGGGGCAATTATATGGCCTAGAACTTAAAAGTTTCAGCACCGCCCGCGAATACGATAAAGCCTTACAACAAGCGGCGGGCTATGGTCAACAGTTAGGCTTAACGGAAATTACGTTAGCCATTTTTGTGGAACGGGTGGACGAGGCCAATCAAGCCAAATATGAGGTTGTATATCAAGATATAACAACAGGTGTCACGGTGATTCCTGTGTTGGTGCAAACGGAGTTATAATGTGTTAGATTTGATTTGCCTGTTAGGGAAAGTGGGTGTATGATTGGCAGAAAAAGTAAACAATACCTCATTGACTGATTGGGCGCGAGTTGAGGCCATGAGTGATGAAGAAATTGATTTTTCCGATTGTCCTGAAGTGACATCTGAAATGTTTGCTAAGGCAGTGGTGCGGCGCAGGACAAAGCCTGTTCCTACCAGAGCAAAAATCACCTTGCAAATAGATAAAGATATTTTAATGTGGCTTAAGACTCAAACACCCCATTATCAAAAGCAAATTAATGCCCTTTTAAGGGCATATATGGAATCTCAGCAACAATTAGTCTAACGATAAATTTAGCTCTTAGGAGACCACCATGCCCCAGCGTCATTCATATTGGTTCATTATAGCTGCCTGCTTACTTTTAGCAGGCAGTGGTTTTTTAAGCCCGCCCCGCCAATCGCCCGCGCTGCTCAAAATGGGGGACGTGGTTATTAATGAGATTGCTTGGGCTGGCACCGCGGCCTCCACCGCCGATGAATGGCTGGAGTTATATAACAATAGTTTTCAATATATCAATCTGGACGGCGGTTTTATCACCAGCACGCAAGGCTTAAATCTCCCCCTTAAAGGCGTTCTCGCCCCACAAAGTTACTTTCTCATTGAGCGCACCGATGATAACACGGTCAGCGATATTTCCGCCGACATGGTGGCGAGTTTTGGGCGCGGCCTTTCTAATGAAGGAGACACGCTGTTTCTCTCCTTTCAAGGGCAGCCGCTTGATACCGCCAACGTGACGGGGGGCGCATGGGTGGGCGGCAAAGCCAGCCCCAATTATCTCAGCCTGGAACGGCGCGCCCCAACGTTGCCCGATGCGCCTGACAGTTGGGGCAGTAATAATACCGTCATTCGCAATGGCATGGACGCGCAAGGGCAACCCATAAACGGCACGCCCAAACAAGCCAACTCACTCGCCAGTGCGCCCCTACCCACG
>JAIFLK010000327.1 GCA_020049115.1 Chloroflexota bacterium
TATTTAACTTACGAGGAATATGCTCACCGTTGGCCTGAAATTGCGGCGATTTTTGCGAAGGAGGCGATTCTTAAGGGGGCGTTTGATAAATTTAGCGACTCGCATAAAGGCAAGCGGGGTACGGCGGAGGTGGACGCGGCCTTTTTGGAGGAAATTTCACGGTGGCGGGAGGGGTTGGCGCGTCATATAGCGTTACGTAATCCTGAGTTAAGTCAACGTCAGCTTAATTTTGCGGTGCAACGGACGATTGACCGTATCATTTTCTTACGGATTTGTGAGGATAGAGGGATTGAGCCTTACGGTCGTTTATTGGCTTTAACGAATGGGACGCAATGTTATGAACGGTTGGGGCAATTGTGTCGCCTGGCCGATGACCGTTATAATTCAGGATTATTTCATTTTAAGACGGAGTCGGGGCGCAGTGACGATGAGCTAGATTTGTTGACGTTGGGGCTGCAAATTGATGACGTGATATTGCAAGACATTCTGAAACATCTTTATTATCCCGATAGCCCGTATGAATTTTCGGTGTTGCCTGCGGACATTTTGGGGCAGGTGTATGAGCAGTTTTTGGGGCAGGTGATTCGCTTGACGGCGGGACATCAGGCGAAGGTGGAGGAAAAGCCCGAAGTGAAGAAGGCGGGCGGGGTTTTTTATACGCCGACTTATATTGTGAATTATATCGTACAGCAGACGGTGGGGCAGTTGTTAGCAGATAGAAAAGTGGAGTCCACTAGCCCATTACGGATTGTTGACCCTGCGTGTGGGTCGGGGTCGTTTTTGTTGGGCGCGTATCAATTCTTATTAGATTGGTATTTAGCGCAATATAGTGCGGAATCAGGCCGTTGGGCGAAGGGGCGCGTCCCGCGACTGTATCAAACCGATACGGGTGGCTGGAAATTGACGCTGGAGGAGCGCAAACGGATTTTGCTGGCGCACCTTTTTGGGGTGGATATTGACTCGCAGGCGGTGGAGGTGACGAAATTATCCTTATTGTTAAAGGTGTTGGAGGGGGAAACGGAGCAGTCGTTAGGGCGGCAGTTGAGTTTTTTGCAGGCGCGGGTGTTGCCTGATTTGGGACGTAATATTAAGTGTGGTAATTCGCTGATTGGGGGCGATTTTTATGACGGGCAGCAGGCCATGCTGTTGTTTGATGAGGCGGAATTGTATCGGGTGAACGCTTTTGATTGGGGAACGGAATTTGCGCTTGTGATGCAGGAGGGTGGTTTTGAGGTGGTTTTGGGCAATCCGCCGTATGTGCGGCAGGAGTCGCTGAAAGAGAGTAAGCATTATTTCGAGAGTCATTACGAAGTGTATCAAGGGACGGCGGATTTATACAGCTATTTCATGGAAAAGGGGCTGAAATTGCTCAAAGAGGGTGGCATATTTAGTTATATTGTGGCGAATAAATGGCTGCGGGCGAATTATGGCAAACCATTACGGCAATGGCTGCGCCAATATCGGCTGTTAGAAATTACCGATTTTGGTGATTTGCCTGTATTTCAAAGTGCTACGACTTATCCATGTATTGTGAGGTTGGAACGGGCCGCACCGACAGATACCTTTAGCTCTACGCAGGTTAAGACGTTGGATTTTGTCGATTTGGGCGACTATGTGCAGACGCATGGTCATTTAGTGAAACATTCAACCTTGACCAATGGCTGGACGTTGGTGGCTGAACCACAGCAAGCGTTGCTAGATAAATTGAAACAAAGGGGAATGTCGCTAACCGACTATGTGCAAGGTAAAATTTATCGGGGACTTATTACGGGCTTAAATGAAGCCTTCGTGATTGATGAAGCGACTCGTGAGCGTTTGATTGCTCAAGACCCCAAAAGTGCGGAGCTTATCAAACCTTTTTTAGCAGGGCGAGAGGTTAAGCGATATGAACAACCACAGGGTCAGAATTATCTGATTTTTATGCCTAAAGGGTGGACTCCGCGCCATGATACAGAAATGAAAGCATGGAATTGGTTGGTTAAAAATTATCCTGCTATCGCCAAACAGTTGAAACCGTTTAGCGACGCGGCCAAAAAGCGACAAGATAAGGGTAATTATTGGTGGGAATTACGAGCCTGTGATTATTATGCTGAATTTGATAAACCCAAAATAATTTACCCTAATATTTGTAAACAACCTGAATTTGCGTTTGATAATTCAGCTTGGTATACCAACCAAAAATGTTTTATTATTCCGATAGATGACAAATATCTGTTGGGCATCTTGAATAGTAAAGTGACCTTTTTTCTATTTAAAGCCCTTTTGCCCAAATTGCGCGGCGATTTTTACGAACCAAGTTATGTTTATTTCAAAAAATTTCCCATTCGCCCCATTAACTTTGCCGACCCCACCGATGCGGCCCGCCATGCCCGCATGGTCAGCCTGGTGCAACAGATGTTAACCCTACAGCAACAATTCGCCACCGAGTTACTGCCGCAAACGAAAACCATGCTCAAGCGGCAAATCGGCACGGTAGACCGCCAAATTGATGCGCTGGTCTATGAACTTTATGGGCTGAGTGAAGATGAATTAGGAATTATAAATTAGGAATTAAGCATTGGAGTCCAAAGCCGTAGGCTTTGAGCAGGTGGGGCAAAGCCTACGGCTTTGGACTCCGCTGTTGCCTTACCTTTGCGTGGCGTTATCGGCTATGGTATCATCTCGCTTGCTTATGAACTATCGCCTTTTAGCCCCTTTCGCCCTATTCATGCTCGCCCTCATCCCGCGAGCCTACGACCTTGCCCGTTTTATCACCGCCGATGAAGCCAAATGGGTCTATCGTTCCGCCCAATTTTTAGCCGCCTTCCTCAGTGGCGATTTTGCCGCTACCCAAGTCAATCTCACCCCCGCCGTCACCACCACTTGGCTAGGCAGTCTCGGCTTAACGCTTTATTACGCCTTGCACCAAGCTACCATTAACCAACCTTTCCTAGATTGGCTTCGCAGTCTGCCCGAATTTCGCACCGATTTAGATATTTTAGTGGCAACCCGCTGGCCGCTAGTTATCGTTAGCTCCCTCAGCATTGTCGCCATGTACACCCTCGCCCGCCGTTGGCTTAACCCCCAAGTGGCTTGGGTGGCCGCCGCCCTCATCGCCCTAGACCCGCACACCGTCTCCCTCTCCCGCGTTCTCGGCCATGATGCCCCCGCCGCCCTCTTTTTAACCCTCGCCCTCTTATCTCTCATACCCCCTCTCCACCTGGGAGAGGGTCGGGGTGAGGGTAATTTCTCACTTCTCACCTCTCACTCCTTACTCCTATCCGCCTTTTTCGCCGCCCTTGCCTTCCTCTCCAAAGCCCCCACCTTTTTTCTATTACCCTTCGCCGCCCTCTTCATGTTGATTGAAGGCAAATACATTCGCGCCATGTCGCTACGTTCCATAACAACATATTTTATTATCTGGTTCACTATTGCTTATCTCACCTTCATCTTAATCTGGCCTGCCGCCTGGTTACAACCTCTTGGCGCGCCCTATCGTGTCATTGAAAATGCCTTCATCTCCGCCACCGACCATGATGAAGCCGCCGCCGAAAACTACTGGCTCGTGCCTGAACTCGGCCTATTTTACTACCCCATCAATGCGCTGTTCAAAGTCAGTCCACTGGTGTTAGTGGGTGTCGGGTTGGCTTTATGGCGATTAGGGCATGAAAAACGATTGAGCGTTTATAAGGCTTCAAGCCTTATAAACGCTGATAAAGAATTAAGCCGTTATAAGGCTTCAAGCCTTATAACGGCTAACGCCGAAACGCGCGGCATTATCTGGCTCATGGCCTTTGCCGTCCTCTTCACCATGTTTATGACGTTAGGTGACAAACGGAGTCCCCGTTATATTTTGCCCATTTTCCCCACCTTATCATTTATTGCGGTATGGGGTTGGCAGGGCTTGCTTCATTTATATTCAGATAAGACCTCACAGGTTTCAAAAACCTTTGAGGTCTCTACCTCTCCTCTGGCGCGCCCCTTTTATGCCTCATTGGTCGTGGCGGCGGCCTTAATTTTATGGCCTTACAGTCCCTATTACCTAACTTATTACAATCCGTTAGTCGGCGGAGCATGGACAGCCCCCCATTGGGTTAAAATCGGCTGGGGCGAAGGGTTAGATGAGGTGGGGCGATTTTTGCAACAATCCCCAACATATCAAGGCCAACGCATTGGCACAGTCTATGCCTCCACCGTCGCGCCCTATTTTAGCGGCAAAATTTCTGGCGTAGAGAGTGACAATATCACCGCTATCGTACTTTATATTAAGCAAGTTCAATCAGGCGAACCATCTATTCCTTTCATTCGTTACTTTCAATACCAAGACCCATTACACTCTATTGAGTTAAATGGCCTGCATTATGCCGATGTTTACGCGGGGCCACCTTTAACTTCATTACCAAATAACACAGACCAACAGCTTATCGCCTATCGCCCTTTAGCTCCACATGGGCGCGTCGGTGAAGCCCTTAAGGTTGATGTTTTATGGTTGCCCACAGACATTACGAATAGTCAGCCAACGTTGACCATGCAGCCCCTAACAGGCACATTAAGCCATCTTATCTCCAGCCAAGTTCCCCTACAACAACTCGCCCCAGAAGCCTTGCTGAGTCAACATGTCTTAACCTTACCCCTTGAATCTCCGCCTGGTGATTACCAATTATTGCTAGATGGGCAACCGTTAGGGCAAATCGCCTGGCATAATTTTCAACGGCCTCATCGCCTCACCACCATGCCTGAACCCACCCTTTTTGGCGATAAAATCGCGCTCATCGGTTATCAATTCGCCCCCACTGCGGATTACATTCAGGTTAAGTTAGCCTGGCAAGCCCAAGCTGATAAGCTGCCTGATTGCGTGATGTTTGTCCATTTGCTAGACGATAAACAGCACATCGTGGCTGCATGGCAAGCCGCGCCCCTCAACGGCGCATGGCCGACCAGTCGTTGGCTTAAGGGCGAGGTGGTCTTAGATGACTTTCATCTGGCCGTACCGCCGCACTTACCTAACGGTGCGTATCAAGTAATTGCGGGCATTATTGACTCCACCACCCAACAACGCCTCGCGCTTGACTCTAACTATGACCAATGGGTTATCCCCTGGACGTTCATCTGGAACGCGAAGTAAGGCGAAAGGCGCGAAATTAATAATGAAAAGGAGTTTTGAAATGGAAAGTAATAGCTGGAAAAAAATGCCCTCAACGAAAGGTCATGATTTTAATGATGGCACTAATGCCATTATCCAATGTGCTTTAGAAGTTCATAAAATACTTGGCGCAGGCTTCCAAGAGGTCATTTATCAACGTGCTTTGGCTTGGGAGTTGACCCAAACGCAAATTGCCCATGACCGTGAGGCGGAAGTCCCAATTTATTACAAAGGAATACACTTAGGCACACGGCGAGTTGATTTTGTGGTGGGCGAAGTCATGGTGGAGTTGAAGGCGCGCCCCGAATTTGACCCCGAAAACTTTGCTCAAGTTCTAAACTATTTGCACGCATCGGGCTTCAAAATCGCCCTATTACTTAATTTTGGTGCATCTCGCTTGCAAATCAAACGGCTGGTGCGAACATGAACGCTGAACGCGAAAGACGCGAACAAGACGAAGAACGCGAAAAGGGTGAACGCGAAGGATGCGAAAAATACGAAGAACGCGAAAAAGAAAGCAAGAAAAATTTATTTTTCAATCCTTTTTTCGCCTTTTTTTCGCGCCTTTCGCTTGTTTCGCATCCTTCGCGTTCACCTTTTTTCGCCTTTTTTTCGCGCCTTTCGCTTGTTTCGCATCCTTCGCGTTCACCTTTTTTCGCTTTTTTTTCGCGCTTTTCGTCCTTCTTCGTTTTATTCGCGTTCGCCTTACTGCCGCGCCTACTTGACTTAGGCCAATTCCTAACCGCCGATGAATTTCTGTGGGTTGACCGCGCCCGTAATTTTTTGGCAGGTATCACCAACCCCGCCTTTGAGTGTGACACCCGCATCCCTGCCCAACTTATCGCGCATGGCCTAGAGTGTACCCTCCGCACGGGACACCCTGGCGTAACCACCATGTGGAGTGGCGTTGTCGGCTTCATTATGCGTTGGCTGTGGGAAGGCCGCCCCATGCCCCTGCATGAGTACGTGGTCGCCGTCGCCACCAATCCGCTGGATGCCAGCTTCATTTCGTGGGAACGCTTTGGCGTGGTTTTCATTACCGCCCTCTCCATTGTTGCCATGTACGGCCTGACGCGCCGCCTCTTTAATGAAGCCATTGCCTTCATGGCCGCGCTGCTCATGGCTCTCAATCCCTTTCATATTGCGCTTTCTCGCGTCATTCACCATGATGCCCTCAGCACCAGCTTTATGATTCTTTCAATTTTATGCGCTCTCATTTATTGGGGTGAATTACATAACCTTAAACCTCACAGGTTTTTAAAACCTGTGAGGTTTGAACGAGTCTATGCTTGGCTTTATCAACGTCGTTGGCTCATCTTATCGGGTATTTGCGCGGGCCTCGCCTTCCTCAGCAAATTGCCCTCTCTTTTTCTCGGCCCCATGGTCGCCCTCATTGGCTTGTGGTCGGTCAGTCGGTCAGTCGGTCAGCCCGTCAGCGAGTCAGCCAGTCAGTCGGTCAGCCCGTCAGCGAGGCAGCCAACATTTTATTACTCATTATTCATTATTCATTACTCATTGTTCCTTGATGGCCTATTCTGGTTTGCCGTCTCCATAACCACCTTTATCGCCATGTGGCCTGCCATGTGGGTCATTCCCTTACAAACCATTGAGGTTGTTTTCTTTCTCGGCAGTCAATACAGCAGCGGCGGCCATGCCAAAGGGAACTTTTTTTGGGGCGAAGTTTACAGCGACCCTGGCCTCTTTTTCTACCCCGTCACCTGGCTATATCGCACGACACCTTTTGTTATGATTGGCCTTCTGGCGGCGATAATACCCTGGCTCAAATCTCTCCGCCGTCAACCCCGCGACAATATGACGGCATATATCGGCCTCATTTTCATTTTCATCTGCGGTTATACCCTCATGATGAGCGTGGTTGCCAAAAAACAAGAACGCTACCTCCTGCCCATCTACCCCTGGCTCGATTTAATCGCGGCCATCGGCCTCATCAACCTTATCAACCATTTCAAAATCCGTCTCACCCCTTTACTCCCTACTCCTTACTTCCTACTTCCTACTTCCTACTTCCTACTTTTTACCTTCTACCTTCTACTCCTATTTCCTAACTACCCCTACTACTTCACCTACGCCAACCCTTTGTTAGGCGGCCTCAAAGGGGCTGAACAATCCATTACGCTAGGTTGGGGCGAGGGGCTAGATTTAGCGGCGGATTATCTCAATCAACAGGGGCCGCCTTATCCCCGCGTCACGAGTTGGTATGAATCCACCTTTGCCCCCTTTTATCGTGGCGAAACAATTAGTTATTCTGAGGAAAAGGGCAAAGCCTTAGCAGGTGACATGATAACGTTTTATGTCAATCAAAAGCAACGCCATTTTCCCGATGATGCCTTTTTTGACTATTTTGAGAGCCGTTTTCAGCCGCTTAAAGTGATTACGCTGCATAACGTTGACCATGTGTGGATTTACCCCAGTTTGGGCATTGACCATTACGTGACCGACCAAACCTATACGGGTATTGCCTCACTGTTGGCCTGGCAATGGCAGCAAGGTGATAAACCGTTATTACCAGGGCAGGCCGTTAATTTTGATTTATATTGGGAATATTTGGGCAAAGAGCCGCAAGAGCAATTTTTCATGCAATTGGCGGACACGCAAGGACGCGTGTGGACGGAGGGGGCGAGTGCGTTGGTGGCGAACAATCCGCCTGTGAATAAGTGGCGGTCAGGGGAAATTTTGCAGGAGCAAGGAATTTTAACAGTTCCTGTCGGCATGGCGGCGGGGGCGTATCAATTACAAATTGGCTTCCATACTCAGGCGGAGGCAGTGCAAAAAGGTTACTTATTATTTACCTTGCCCGTCACCGAAAGCCGCATCATGGTGGGACATCAGCCGACTGCCACGCTGACTTTGCCATCTGATGTAACAGTTATTAACCAAAAATTGGGCCATGATTTAACGTTGTTAGGGGCAAAAATGGATAAGACGGCTCGCATGATAAAGCCGCAACTTTTTTGGCGAGTAGAACGTGCCATATCCGCCACCTTTGAGGCGCATGTTGGCCTGATGAACGCGCAAGATGAGGCCAAGCAAGCCTGGTTTAATTTGACCCTCGCCGAAATTTATCAGCCTGAGCAAACCACTTGGCAACCTGGCGATATTATTCAAACCCAATGGCAATTGGATTTACTGCCCGATTTGCCTAACGAAAGCTATCATTTGGTGCTAGTTTTAGGCACAGATATTAAGCAAACATTGCCGTTGAATCTTGAGTTTAAGCTAAAAGATTAGGACGCGGATTGACGCGGATTTTTAAAAACAAAAAGAAAAATCCGCGTCAATCCGCGTCTATCCGCGTCCTA
>JAIFLK010000092.1 GCA_020049115.1 Chloroflexota bacterium
CCGAGTCAGCAATGAATTGTAATTCATTCAGCACAAAACGAGGCACTAAAATGATACTACGGAGAAAACCTGTTTGGCAAATGTCAGCAATGCGGCCATCAATAATCACGCTGGTATCTAACAAAACTTTATCCTCATGGGTTTTCGCCCCATGAAAATCAAACATCGTGCCGCCTAAATTAAGTGTAGGCTTAATAAAACTAGCAATATCCTCTTGCCGCATAATCATTACAATTGCCCCAATATACCCTAAGATGAGGCTAGCTATCATGGGGCTAAAATTACCAATTGGTTCAGGTAAGGCTGATAATGGGGCGTACAGTAAAGCCCCCACACTTAACCCAACAATTAACCCGAATGCCCCAAAAATTAACTTAGGTGCCGCCATTTGGCGTAAATAATCTCGGGTATAAAGGAAGGGATAAAGCGTAAGATAGGGCGCAATCAGGAGGCCAAAACCTGAACCTGCTAGAACCAAAATCGTCGTTAAGCGAACGGCTTCAGGGCTATTCATTGGCCCATATAAGGCGGCCACACGGGTGCCAAGAATGGCAAAAATTACCATGCCAACTAAACGTAAAACAAGTTCAATACTCATAAATGATGTATGATTCCTTATGGTGAGGGTTACAACGGGAGTTGGTGAGGATTAATCTAAGCCTTTATAAGGTTTTAAACCTTATAAAGGCTGGCCTGACCACCAAATTGTTTACAGGTGGGGCTATTTTGAAGAAAATACCTAAGTGATTTGAATTATAACCCTAATTAGCCTTGTGTCAAGGTAGGTTAATAGGGCAATGTAATAAAAATAGGCTACACAACAAACCTAGCTGTGTAGCCTATTTTTAGAGTGAACCATTATAAGGTTTCAAACCTTATAATGGTTTAGATAGTTTACTTAGCTAACGTAATGCCTACGGGCATCTCCACCACCAATTCTTGTTGACGAGTAAAGGTTAAGCCGACTTCCTCGACATAATCCACAATGACGGTATCGCCATCCTTAAAGTCACCGCTTAATAACTTCACCGACAGGGGCGACTCGACTTGTTTTTGCAGCGTGCGGCGTAACGGGCGCGCCCCAAATGCGGGGTCAAAGCCTTGTTCAGCCAACCAGGTGCGGGCCGCGTCAGTCAGCTTAATATTAATCCCATGTTCGCCCAGCCGTTCGCTAATTTCCTTAATTTGTAAATCGACAATCTTGGTTACTTGTTCTTGAGTTAAGGTGTGGAAGATGATAATTTCATCAATCCGATTAAGGAACTCAGGGCGGAAATGTTTGCGAAGCGCGTCCTGAATGTCACCCTTCAAGCGCGTATCATCAAACGTGCCTAAATCGCCCCGATTACGGAAGCCTAACGTGCCACCCTTCGCCCCAAACGCCGTGCCAAGATTACTGGTCATGATGATAACTGTATTACTAAAATCAACAATTCGACCATGCCCATCGGTCAAGCGACCATCCTCTAGTATTTGTAATAAAGCGTTCCAAACGTCGGGGTGCGCTTTCTCAATTTCATCAAATAACACCACCTGATAGGGGCGACGGCGCACCGCTTCTGTCAATTGCCCCCCTTCATCATAACCCACATAACCTGGCGGCGCACCAAAGAGGCGGCTAGTCGTATGCGCTTCCCGATATTCGCTCATGTCAATCCGCAGGAGCGCATCTTCATCATCAAATAAGAACCAGGCCAGCGTTTTCGCCAATTCCGTTTTGCCCACACCAGAACTGCCCAAAAAGAGGAAGCTCCCCGTCGGGCGGCGCGGGTCACGCAACCCTGAGCGTGACCGTCGAATGGCATCACTAATGGCATTGATGGCTTCATTTTGCCCGATGATACGTTTATGTAATGCGCCCTCCATGCCCAACAGTTTTTCAGCTTCGGTTTGTAACATGGTGTGCAGCGGAATCCCCGTCCAATTGGAGATGACCTCAGCAATGTCGCTGACTTCAACCACTTCGTCCAAGTTTTTCTCTTCGCGCCATTGTTCACGCTCCACCTCAAACTCGGCTTCTAGGTGCAGTCGCTCCACTTTTAATTGCGCCGCCGCTTCCCAATCTTGGCGTTGACCCGCCTCGGTTTCATCTTGCACAATCTTACTAATACGTTTCTTCTTTGCCCGTAAATCATCTGGCATGGAGAAAATCGCCACGCGTAGTTTGCTAGCCGCTTCATCAATCAAATCAATGGCTTTATCAGGCAGCCGTCGTTCATTCACATAACGATGCGATAACCGTGCCGCCGCTTTAATGGCCTCATCCGTATACGTCACATTATGATATGATTCATAGCGATATTTAAGACCGCGTAACATTTCAATCGCTAAATCCACGTCAGGCTCATCCACAAACACGGGCGAAAATCGCCGTTCTAGGGCCGGGTCTTTCTCAATATATTTGCGAAATTCATCTAACGTCGTCGCGCCCACGCAATGCAATTCGCCACGAGCGAGCGCAGGTTTCATCATATTACCCGCATCCACCGCGCCCTGGGCTGCCCCCGCACCGACCACCGTATGTAGCTCATCAATGAAGAGAATAATTTCACCTTGTGAATTTTGAATCTCGTCCAATGCCCCTTTGAGCCGTTCCTCGAACTCACCGCGGAAGCGAGAACCTGCAATCATGGAGCCAATATCTAGACTGATGACTTTTTTGCCCATCAAAATTTCTGGCACATCATCATTGGCAATTTTTTGCGCCAACCCTTCCACAATAGCCGTTTTGCCCACGCCCGCCTCACCAATCAAAACGGGGTTATTTTTAGTACGGCGAGACAACACCTGAATAACGCGTAATATTTCCTTATCTCGGCCAATCACGGGGTCAAGTTTACCTTCTTTCGCCATGGCTGTGAGGTCGCGGCTATATTTTTGTAAGATACGGTAGCGCGTTTCGGCATTAGGGTTATCCACCCGTTGGCCTTTGCGAGCCGTCTCAACGGCATCTAGCACTCTGGCCTTAGAGACATTTACTTGTTGTAATAAACGTGCGCTAGGTGTCCCTTTCTCACCACAAATTGCCAAAAAGATATGCTCAGTTGAGATATATTCATCTTGCATCCCTTTGGCCTCTTCTTGGGCGTTATCTAACACTCGCTTAAGACGGGGCGTAATATAAACTTGACCCACTGCCATATTGGTCATGCCACCTACACGCGGGGTGGCGGACAAAATTTGGTCAAGTTTAGACATGAGCATTTCTGGCTCTACGCTGAGTTTTTCTAATATTTCAGGTACCAGACCGTTAGGTTGTTCTAGCATCGCTAAAAAGAGATGTTCGGTATCGGCTTGAGAATGTTGATACCGTTGTAAAATTTCGTAGGCGCGCATTGCCGCGTCTTGAGCTCGTTCAGTAAATTTATCAAAGCGCATCATAAGTTGTTTTTCCTTAAAAATGACTAAGGGGGTCAAAAAAAATCTAATAGAGACTATACCTAACCTCTACTAATTTTGCATTAGAGGAATGTTAGAGTTTTGTTAGAATTGCCTTCAAGTAAAATTGCTAGTGTCCTGTCAAGTGTGATTTGTTGAGTCATCAGGTGACTTCTAGTCACCTGATGACTCAACAAATCACGCTTAACGAGACACTAGTACACTTCGGCTTAAATAAGTTTCAAGCCATTATAAGGTTTTGAACCTTATAATGGCTGGGCGAACTACGCACTTATTTACGCCCAAGTGTACTAGAATTATTTTAGCTAACTGAAGTCTCTTTGCCAAATGGGTTTGGCGTGTTGCCTGACTTAGCTATTTTTAAGCATTTTGACCATATTGTATCCTGTAATATTAAACCCTGTTTTTTCATATAAACCGAGGGCAGGTTTATTATGGTATGCCACCCGAAGTTTAATTTGCTCTATGCGTGAATGAGCGAGTTCTTGCTCTAAGGCCATAAGGGACGCTTTGCCATGCCCCTGACCTTGAAATTGTTCCAACAAATAAAAATCAAGGATAAAGGCCGTTTTCCCCTCATCACGCAGCCCATACCACAGATAGCCGATGAGTTCACTTTTTATTCCTTGATATAATTCGATACATAGCAAGTAGTTGTTTGGTGTGGCGACACCTTCTGGCAGGTCATTCTTAATATCTTGTTCGGCTATAGCCAACCCTTTTTCAATCGAATACCCGTAATTTTGGGTTATTTCTTTGGCATATTCAGCCACGAAATAAGCGGCATAAGTAGAAAATTCCCCTACCTTCATCTTTCTTAGTGCAATCATCATAGCTCATTGTAAAAAAAAACGTCCTACCCAACCTTTACGGGTGAGGTAGGACGTTTTTTGAAAAAAAATGTCTAACAAAACACTTTAGCTCTGATGGGTTGAAACAATGCAGTTTTGGCTACCCATGTCATTGGTCGCATATTCATCCGCTTGGGACTCATCAAACCATTGCTCACCGTTCAGGAGATAACGAAAGGCATACTTTTGGTTTAATTCAAGCTCTACGGTCGCTTTCCAGGGTGCGCTCTTGGTGCCTTTTTTTAACGGGGACGCTTCGATATTCCATTCATTAAAATCGCCGACAACCGTTATTTTTTCAATCCCCACACCTTCAGGTAATTGGTCTGCTGAGAGTTCGAAACTTACTTTACATTTGGTTTTGGTGAATTTTTTTGCTAACATGATTTTCCTCTTTGATGTATTAAATTTATGTTAATGTTAAATGAAATAAGACAGTTCATGGTTGCTAAATAGGCTTAATCTGCCTCAAACGAACACTATCTTACAACAAAACGAATGAAACGCAAATTCTCAGGCTTTAACTTCGTTCCCACTCTTTAATCGACTCTTTAATGAGGGCGCGCACCTCTAAATCAGCTACTTCATCGGCACTTTGATAAACTAAGTCATTAACTTGTATTTCAATACCTCCCTCTAAACCTGTAGAAATTTCAATAGTGGTTGTGCGCCCTAAAGAAGAATAGGCGAGCCGTTTTTGTACAATTTCATTGATTTGGTCAGCTAAACTGAATCCACCTAATAAAGAGTTATCAGGCTCTGGCAAACCAAATAAATTAGTGCGTTTAGGAGGGGGCGCGGGTGCTACCATTGGCTTGGCTACAACTGACGATGCTTTGGGGTGCGGGGGCGCGGCTATTACCGCTGGCTTGGCTACAACTGGCGGGGACGAGGGGGGGGTAATTGGCATGGGTGGCGCAGCGGGGAGAGCCGCAACTTTGGGTACACCTAATGATTTCAGTCCCGTTTCGGTGGCTACCATGCCATTCGTGAAGACTAATAAATGAGCGGTTAATTCAAAAATATAATGTCCCATTTGTTTAGTAGGAATATCTGTCAGTTTAAAGTACTGTTCCTCACCCACTGCCACAATAAGCTGCCCTGTTTGGGGATGGCGCAACAATCGAAATAATTCGGTATATTCTGGGGTTGATTTAGCTAATGGTGTAGATGGCGGAGTTTGAGCTGCAATAACAGGTTTTGGCTCAATTTTTGGGGGTGCGGCGGGTGCAACTTTGGTGGGTTCGGCTTGGCTGCCAAATTGAGATAATACGCTAATATCTAACTCATCCGCTTCTTCCTCTTCTTCCGAAGCCTCAGTTTGTGGAGCAATAGGTTGGCTACGCTTAAAGGATGACGCACCTAGTTTCATTGAGTCATTCTCCTGATTGCGCCTAGAAAAAACAAGAATTATTACTAATAAAACCGCCCCACTCAAGGGTGCCGCCATGAGGCATAAAAGTTGACCTGCGGGAGCATTTCCTAAAAATTCGGCCATACAGTTTGAAATTCTATGGCGAATTGTACATATAGGCTAGACCTCACAGGTTTTCAAAACCTGTGAGGTCTTTATCTACCATACGCCATACAATTTATTTAAGTAATTCTTACTTGCCTTAAAAATTCAGCACTATCTTCAGGTAAAGCAGGGTTTATATACATGCCGCTACCTAACTCAAAACCGGCGGTGCGGCTCAAGCGCGGCACCAGGGTAACATACCAATGAAGATAATCGTTACTCAGTTCTTTCACTGGAGCAGTGCGAATGATAAAGTTATAATCAGGGTCATTCAAACCAATGTATAAACGGCGCAAAATATCACGGATAATAAAGGCCATGTCGGCTATTTCTTCGGGGCTAGAATAAAGAAAACTAACGCTATGTTGTCGCGGAATAATCCAAATGTGAAAGGGCGAAGCGGCGGCATAAAGCACTAAAGCGATAAAATGTTTACTGGTTGTTACAATTCGCGCCCCTGCTTCAAGTTCTAATTCTAACATGGTGCAAATAACACACCGCCCATTATCGTCGAAAAAACGGCGCATTTCATCAATTCGCCGCCGAATGTTGTTAGATACAACGGGCAAGCCAATAATTTGGCTGTGGGGATGTTTTAGTGATGCCCCCGCTCGTTCTCCATGATTACGAAAATAGATAATCTGCTCAATGCGTGGGTCTTTGCAGATGTCCCAGCCCCGATTGTAGAACATGCGGAAAACCATTTCCATTTGCGACAAAGTCATTAAGGCGGGGGTAGTATTATGAATGGGGTGTTCTACTAAAACTTCATGATGACCCACGCCCGAAATTTTACGAGTTACGCCATCCATCATGCGTAAGACTGGCCCGTGAGAAGATAACGCGGGAAAGCGATTTAAGACGGCCCGAGTTTGCCATGGCCCACTGGTGGGCATACGGTCAACTTCTAAATCCATCTCCTCATTCCCAGGGCAAAAAGGACATTTTTCGTCATACGGGGGCAAAAGTTGAGTAGTAGTTTTTTTGCCTTTTTGAAAATATTCATCAGGGCGTTTGGCTCGTTCAGTGGCAATAATAACCCAATCACGAGTGACCATATTTTGGCGGATTTCAGGCATAATAGTTTAGTTTAGTCATCAGGAGATGTTGGGTCAACGGATGATTAACCTGGGGCTTACGCAATGTCACCTTTCAGGATGAGGGTTAAAAATTCGTTCAATATCATGGCCGTAGCTCCCCAGACTTTATGCCCAAAAATATTAAATAAAGGCACTTCGCGCTCAATACCGTTGGGAAAAAGCCATGTTTCTGTTTGAAAAATAGTGGGGTCTTGCAGTAGGCTAAGGGGTAATTCAATGAGTTCAGCCACTTCAATGGGGTCTGGTTGAAATTCAGGGCGGTATTGACTAACCGCAATATAGGGATAGATATAAAAATTACTGGGTGGAATATACAACGGTGATAATTGCCCCACAACTTTCGCCGCTTCAGGAGGCAAGCCGATCTCTTCTTGCGCTTCGCGCATGGCCGTATTTAAGAACGACTCATCTCCTTCGCGTCGCCCCCCAGGAAAGGAAATTTGCCCGCTATGCACCCCATCATATTCGGGGCGACGGGTGAGGATAATGTGCCAATCTAGCGGCGACTCTGGGCGGGCATGGGGATAGAGTAACAGCAAAACGGCTGCTTCGCGATAATTAGAAGGTTGCGCCCAGCGATTGAGTTGCTCAGGCAATGGTTCAGGTGCCATTTTTCTTTGGGCATGGACACCTGGTAAGGGGTTTTGTAAGGCGGTTTGGATTTGCTCGACGGTGAGCATAACGTTATCGTTTTCCTTGAACCTCAGCCGACATTTGCGCCACAAATTGCACCATAAATTCATGCCGATTGGTCGCAATTTGTCGCGCCGTGTCGGTAAACAACGTATCTTTCACTTTACTCAGTTTTATCTGAAATTCATGCCAGACCGTATGCGCTGAGGCCGGGTCTTCTGACCATAACGGGCGATTGATATAGCCCCCGTAGGCGAAAGCCCGCCCTAAACCCACTGCCCCAATGGAGTCCAGTTTATCAGCATCATACAAAATTTTGGCCTCAAGGGTCAAGGGGGGATTTTTGATACGATAACGATGAGCCGCAATTGCATGGACAACCGCTTCCACAAAATCGGCGGGATAGCCTTGCTCAGTCAACATTTCTTGCGCTCGCCGCGCACCTTCGGCGGCATGTTCTTTGCCCGTGCTTTCCTGGTCAGCCCGCGCAATATCATGCAACAAGACCGCCGCTTGCAAAAGCTCCATGTTAGCGGCTTCGGCCTGACCAATTTGTTCGGCATTGGCTAAAACTCGTAACACATGCTCAAAATCATGCGCCGAGTCATTTTTATAAAGGGGACGTACCATTTCAATGGTTAGCATGGGATTATTATAGCACAACTGGGTGAATAACGGATAATGTGAGACCGTTAGGACTTACGCAAAAATGGCTTATTTGTGGCAGGAGTCCGCAATCATTTGCGGGCTATCCGCAAAGAATTGCGGACTCCTGCGTAAGTCCGCAAAGAATTGCGGACTCCTGCGTAAGTCCTAACCGTATAGGTTTTTTAAACCTCTTGCTTAGTCTCAGTATTTCAAGATTTGAGTGCAACTACTAAATCACCCCCGCCCCTCTCCCAAAGGGAGAGGGGAGACAAGAGACTCCCTCGCCCTTTGGGAGAGGGCTGGGGTGAGGTGTTTGCGTAAGTCCTACAGGTGGAACTTATTTACCGATTTTGCCTAATCCTGCCAAAATAAAACCTGCCCCTAGAAAAATAAAGGCCACAGCCGTTTTCCAAAAACGGAATGGCAGAAATATAAACCCTATTAACCCACAAAGGCCACCGAGAATGAGGTTGGCTTCTTCCACTAACGCCGCAGCCGCGTCGGGGGTGCGGCCTCCTTGTTGAACTAATCGCCATTTGAAAATTGAGCCGCCATCTATAAACGGCATGGGCAATAAACTGCCTAACCCTAATGCAAAATTCATAAAGCTAAATAAATTCATCAATTCGCGGCTAGCTGAATTGGCTGAGGTCAAGAAGCGACCAATAAAGCTAACTAAGAAAACCAGCCCACTCATGATTGGCCCGCCAACGGCGCGCATAATGTGGCTTTCAGGTGGTATATCATTATTGTAATAAACGGTGCGTGGGAGGGGCGCGGCCAGGTGAATGGCATCCATGGGGGCGTTAGCCTTACGTGAACTAACGATATGTCCAATACCATGAATGACCGAGGCTGATTCATACGCCAGCATCAGAAATGCTCCACTCCGTAACCGTTTCGGCCATGACGTTTCGCCACTGGTAAGTGTGCCGAGAATGAAAACAACTGTGGGGCTGATGGCCGCCGATGGCTCGGCGGTTACGGCAGTGTCTAAAACTGAGAATAAGGGTTTAACTTTTAATATGGGTTCAACTTTAGGGGCCATGGTTAGTTCATTAGTAATCCGTAAAGCAGCACGAAGAACCTTATTTTTAGCCTTTATAAGGTTTCAAACCTTATAAAGGCGGTTTCTTCGCGCCATTTCGCGGAGACTTATTTTAGTAGTTTTTGTAATATTTCAATACGTCTACTGAGTTGTTCTTCGGTGCAATAACTTTGTGAGGAAACGCTTTGTTTTTGATTCAAATAGGCATGGATTTGGGGATAGGGCATGGCCGATTGGTGATGATATTTTGCCACCAAGACTTTCACTTGTCGGGTCAACTCGGTTTTAGCTTCACTTTTCGTCATGGTGGCGACGCGTTCAGCCACATGTCGCTCTACGGCCTGTTTAACCTGTGACGGTTGGCTGACGGCGGCGGGGTTATGCCAAAAAGAGAGTTGTCCGCCATTCACAATCACCGCCTCCACGCCACTATTACGAGATTCTAACGATTGCCAATCGTTAGTTCGTTCACGCGGGGCTAACTCCACTTTTTCCTCTGGCTCTGCATCTAAATTCACGCGCGCCGAGAGAATATGGCGTTGTTCCCGTTCAATCTGTTCGGCCTGCACCCGCAACCGAATGTCGGCAGGCATGTAACAATAAGCAACCTGAACCCCTTGCGGCGCGGGGGTCATGCGGACAATGCGCCCCAAAAATTGACGGAAATACATTTTGGTGGTGATGGTCGTGGCATAAACACCCACCCGCAAACGGGGAATGTCTACCCCTTCGCTCACCATGTTACAGGCCACAATCCATTCATGTTTACTATCGGCAAATTTCTTAATTTTGCGGGAGGAGTGCGGGTCATCCGATAAAACTATTGTCGGTTTAGTGTGGCTAATTTGCTGTAATAAATCAGCTAATTCGCGGGCATGCTCTTGGTCGGCGGCCACCAATAAACCCGCTGCATCGGGGTGTTCGCGCCGTGTTTCCACCAACATTTCATGGGCATCTTCGAGCAAAGTTTTAAGCCAGCCACTTTGTGGGTCCAGCGCGGCCCGTAATCTGCGCCCCGCATAGCTACCAATCAGCGCATCGGAAAATTTCGATTCTATAACTTCGCCGTCCTGCATCCAAGCCATTTCGCCGCCGTAAGTGAAAAAAGCCACCGAGCGACACACGCCGTCCTCAATGGCCTGACCATAAGGATAAACGTAATCTGGCACACTCATGTCATCTTGGTATTTAATGAAGGGAATGGTGGAATTATCGCTGCGGAAGGCCGTCCCTGAGAGGCAGAGAATGAAGGCTGCGTCCGCAAAGGCTTCGCGTAGCGCATCGCCCCAGGTCAATCCGTCTGCGGCATGGTGGATTTCATCTAAGATGACGACTGCCCCTTGCGCCAAACGGTGGAACTTTTTGGGGTGATTGCCGATTTGTTGATAGGTGACGACCACCCCTTGAAAATCGCTGGCCCAATCTCGTTGGTCACTAAAATGGCTATCCAGTTGAATGTTAAAGCGCGCCGCCGCCGCCATCCATTGAATTTTAAGGTGTGAGGTTGGCACGACCACAATCACCCGTTCCCGTTTCAACTCCCGTAGTTGATGATTACAAACCCATAACGCGACATTGGTTTTGCCTGACCCTGGCGTGGCTTCCCACAGCACGGTTTTTTGTTGGCGTGCTAAGGCTTGGTGATAGTTGGCAATCGCTTGGGCTTGCCAAGCACGGAGGTTAATCGTCATAGCTTTACATGATAGCCAGATACAAGGATATGGCAAGGGCAGAACCTTAAATCTGGCCTATTCATCAGGTGACTTCAAGTCACCTGATGAATAAATATTTCAAATTTCTCCCATGTAAACCAACTCCCAGCCACTATAGACGAGGGCTAACCCTTTGAGGGTGGTTTTTTGGGCAATTTCTGTAATGCGGGCATCATGGATATAACGGTGTAATTGCGTTTCGGCCTCTTGGATTTTTTCTTGTAACTTAATTTCATTAAATTCATGGCGAGGGATATATTTCAACTCTAGTAGATAGCCAAATTGGATCCCTTTATAACGGGCAATGAATGGCTCAAGGTAAATATCCACAAAACCACCGCCCATTTCCTTCTCTGACCACAGCAAGAAATGATTCGTCACATTAAGATAGGCCAACAAAAAGCCTTGAATCACCTTCTCGCCATTTAGATAATTACGAATCGAGGTTTGGGCTTTAATTTGCTCACTCAAAAATTCAAAGACAGTGCGCCATTCACCCTGATAGGCCATCTCTTTGACTAAACGGGCAAATGACCAAAAATCAATGCGAAAGACTTCTGCGTCACGGTAGCCCTCACGAATATAACCATACATTAATTCTTTAACCGTTAAATTGGGAATCCGTAAAATTAACTCATCTTCATCTGTTCCCGCAATACTCAATAAACCAAAATAAAAGAGCAGCGAAATAAAATTTTCAGGCCGTAATAATTGTTCAACGGGAAAACTCTCCACAATCGGGCTGATGATTTCGCCCTGTTCAATGATTTGTTGCAAACGACTAAAGTTGCCATTGAGCCGCTTATCCACTAACATTAAATGACGTAGCTTATTGTAATCAATGCGGACATTATTATCCAGCAGATTTTTGGGCAGGTCATTTTGGGCTAAGGTTTTGAGGATAAAATACCACACCATGTCACTGTTATAGACCTCAGTGGTGGCGGTTTCGGCAAAACGATAATGATTGTACCATTCCGTCATTAAGTGAAGGCTCTCGTCCATGCTCAGGGGAAAAGCGGGTTGGTCAGCGAGAACGGATCTTAATTCGGTCTCATTAAAGCCGAGCAATTCATTAAATTGGGGTAATAAGGTGATATTACTCGCAATATTAAAGCCACTGGTCACGTCATCTAGCGTTACAGGCGAGACTCCTGTAATGAACAGACGGGTTAAACCTGATGTCATCTTTTTTAATACGCCGAAAAAGTGACGGAAAAAGCCGCCGCCATGCGTTAATGACCAATAGGCGGCTTCGCCCTCAGTAGTTAAAATGGTGTTGGCAAAATTGTCATATTCATCAATAAACAGGTAGGTTTTAAGCCCCTTGGCCTCAACTAAATCAAATAAATGGCCTAATTGCCCCTCCATCAATGAAGCGGATAATATTTGTTGCTGTTCTTGTTCATTGAAATAAGCAGCATAGCGGGTGAGAAAGGCCGCTAACTTTTGTTGAATATGGGCAATAAATGAAGCCTCAACCAACTCAATGTTAGGATTTACGCCCGAAAAATTCAGCGATAAAACGAGGTAACTATTACGGTCAGAGGTGGGATTTTGCCCGATGAAAGTGTCGCCAAAGAGCGCGTCAAATTGGTCGCGGTAATGCACATCGTAATAATGCTCCATGGTGGAGAGCCACAATGTTTTCCCAAAACGGCGCGGGCGGATAAAGATAAGGTAATAGGGCGCAGCTTCAATCGCGGGGATAAAATGGGTTTTATCCACATAATAGCAATTATCGCGCTTGAGGCGACCATAATTGGCGAGACCGTAAGGGATTCGTTTTGCTTGGTTCATAGAAATCTGTTTTGCTCAGGAGTACAAATCTTCAGGTTTGCTCGTTTGTAGTGTGGCAAACCTGAAGGGTTGCACTCCTAATGCTGAGAGTTACAACAATAAATATTCCCCAAATTTGCCGCGCATGGAATGGTTGGAACTGGTGGACGAACCATAACCGCCAACATTTAACAGGCCGATAAAATCGCTCTCCGCAAGCGGTGGCAGGCTGATTTGTTGGGCGAATAAATCTATGGGTTCGTTGATATTGCCCGCAATGGTGACAGTTTGTCGCGCTGAAGTATCGTTATATTGTAGCGGCACGACTTCTAGGGGCAATTGATAATAGGCAGGTTCATTTTGCAGATTCATGCCGCCGTTCACGCCTACAAAGGTTACACCATGTTTCTCTTCCACTGTATTCACTTTAAGCAGCAACACGCCTGCATCTTTCATGATGTAATCCCCTGGCTCTAACCCCAATTTCAGGCCACGTAGCTTGAGATGTTTGGCAATAATGCGACTCCATGCCGCTAAATCTAACGGTTTATCGCTGGCGGTTTGCCGTACACCTAACCCACCGCCCAAATTGAGCATGGTTACGGTTGGCACTTGGTCTAGAAACCATTCACATATCGTCAGAATTTTATCCAGATTTTCCAATTGGTCAGTTAAATAGCCTGACCCCGCATGGAGATGGAGCGTTTTAACCGTGAGGCCATAACGGTGCGCTAACGTCAGGGCATCATGGAATTGCTCTTGATAAATGCCCACTTTGGTCACGTGTGCGCCTGCATAATGAAGATTTGGATTGTAACCTAGCCCAATTTGCGGGTTCAGGCGCAAGCCAATTGACCGCCCTGGACAGCGTTCCCCTAACCGTTTAATCACGCTGAGGGAGTCGCAATTAATCCACACATCGGGCTGGAGTTGTAAGTAATCTAAATCTTCATCGGAGACGGAAGTCCCCGTGTGGCTGATTTCATGGGCGCGGAAACCTGCTTGCAGGGCGAGGTCTAACTCGCCTGGAGAACTCACGTCGGCCCCGCATAGTCCCAACATCTTAAGATAGGTTAAAATGGGGACAAAGCGATTGGCTTTCATGGCGTAATAAATTTGAAAATTTAGCCCCTGCTCAGTCAATGCGGCATGTAATCGGCCTAGATTAGCTTGAATCCGCGCCCCGTGATAAACAAAGGCGGGGGTGCCGACTTGTTGGGCAAATTGAAATAAATTGTGTGAACCTAAAAATAAATGGCCTTCATGGTAACGTAAATCGTCACGTTGCCACCAAAATGATGTTGTCATCCGACGGTATCCTTGGTGAAGTAATCAATGAAGAGGTCATGATAATCAGAGTGGGGGTAACTAGCAAAAATGGGTAGTGGTAGCAAGGTAGTCATCATTACAATACCACTCGTTCTTCCCTTATCACTACCTAAATAGCACTACTGAACTCTTCAGCAACTTATTTTTGGCTTTAAGGAACTAATGATATAATGTAACTCTATACTGCGTACCGAATGAAAATGGCACTTTTGGCGTAGGAGTCCGCAATTATTTGCGGACTCCTAATGGTCATCATAAAAGTGTAAGTCTCAAACGAAATGCAGTATAGCACCCTCACCCCAGCCCTCTCCTACGTATCCCCATACGGGGATAAAGGAGAGGAAGCGAAATTCCCCCCAATGTCGGGGGGATTAAGGGGGTAGACTTGGTTTTTGCGTAAATCTTTAGATTTGTTAGAGTTGGCTGCCAACAAATCTAAAGATTTGGACTCCAAAGCGCAATTTCTACCCGTTGTTAGCATACGAGTAATAAAGGTTCAACTTGACTGTTTGGCGCGTTTAATGCCCTCGCGCAACCCTTTCGCTAACAACAAAATCGGAAAGAAAGCATGCATCAACAGGTCAAAAATATCAATAGGCTGCGATAATGTGCCTTGAACCAACATGCCCAATTTTTCAAACAAATGGGGCGGCGTAAACGGAGCTAATCCCAAAGTCAATGAACCCAAGATGAGCATTGACCAGGGGATACTGTCTAACCATGTAAAGTAATAATTTTTGTTCATAGTGTCACTCGTAATGTTGTGTATTTGTAATCTGTTTTTCACATTGGTCAAAGAGATAATCTAGCACCCCCAGAAGTTTGGCGGGGTCATGCACGGTGTAGGCCGTGATATTTCGAGTAAAGGTCTCTTTTTCTAGTTTGCCAAACTGCCAAAATTCCCCCGCCGACACAATGCCATAAATAGTAATATGTTCATCAGCATTGATTTTTTGGCAAGCAATCATTTCCGCTAAACATTGTCCCCACCCCGCAATAAAATCTTCTTGTTTGGCCTCAGCCACCGCTAATAAGGGTTTTCCCACAGGGTCACGGGTCGGGCCTTTTGGCAAAGCGGAGATAAAATAATCTGGTTCACCCGTCAACTCTTCTTTATAGGCAAGTTTGCGGTTAATCCAGACCTTTAATTCGGGATGTCGTTTCCAAACCTGTTGCATAAAAGGGAAAATAAACCCTTCGCGATAGAACATTTCACTTTCTACCGATGTTTGCATACTCAGCGTGAAATTCAGATCTTCAATAAACAAGGCTGAAGGAGAAAATTCCACGTTTGGCAAGAATTGTGCCTTAACTGTGCCTAACGGATATTGAGTTAAAACATCTTCCACACTTTTAAAATCGCTAAATTTCATGGCAACCTCCTGTAATTTGTTTTTCACACTGCTCAAAGAGATAATCCAACGCGCCTAATACTTTGGCCGCGTCATTGATGGAATAGGGATATAATTCTCTGGTAAAGGTGTCTTTTTCTAATTTACCAAATTGCCAAAACTCCCCCGTGGATACAATCCCGTAAATTGTGACATCTTCATTATCATTCAGTTTTTGGCAAGCAATCATTAAATTGTGACATCTTCATTATCATTCAGTTTTTGGCAAGCAATCATTTCGGCCAAGCATTGCCCCCAACCCATAATAAAATCTTCTTGTTTGGCTTCGGCCACGGCAACCAACGGCTTACCTACAGGGTCGCGCGTGGGGCCTTGGGGCAAGGTTGACACAAAATAGTCAGGTTCACCTGTTAACTCCTCTTTATAAGCTAGTTTGCGATTAACCCACACTTTTAGTTTGGGATGTCGCTGCCACGCCTGTTGCATGAACGGATAAACAAAAGCCTCGCGATAAAACATTTCGCTTTCAACGGAGGCGCGCGTATTTAAGGCAAATTTTATGTTAGCGATAAACCATTCCATGGGAACTAACTCCACCTCTGGTAAAAATCGCGCATTAACTTCATACAAAGGATACTTGTCTAAAACATCTTCCACACTCTTAAAATCGCTAAATTTCATGATAACCTCCGTTCATTCAACGCGGCGCGCAACTCTTCCGCCAATTCACGCACCTGCGCCACCGACTCGCCCGCCCGTTTGACCAACGCGCTGCCGACAATGACTCCATCCGCCAACTGCCCCACTTCCTTCGCCTGCGCCCCATCGCTAATCCCAAAACCCACCGCCAACGGCTTATTCGTCACGGCACGCACTCGTTGAATGAAAGCCGCTAAATCAGTGGGCAAGGCTTGGCGCGCTCCCGTCACTCCCGTTAAGGAAACTAAATAAATAAAGCCTTGCGACTTTTCGGCAATGAGTGCAATACGTTCAGGCGTGCTCGTTGGAGCTAACAGATAGATTAAGGCCAGTTCATGTTCGGCACATAACGCCTCAAATTCCTCCGCCTCCTCTGGGGGCAAATCAGGCACAATGAAACCGTCCACGCCCGCCGCCGCCGCATCTGTGACAATTTGTT
>JAIFLK010000077.1 GCA_020049115.1 Chloroflexota bacterium
TTGCAGGTGAAGTCACGTTACACCGACCTGCAAGGTCTTCAAGACCTTGTAGGTCTAAACTACGCACTTATTTAAGCCAAACGGTACTAGCCTTAATCAACATTAGGCTTAATTTTGCCACTGATTAAATCGGCTTGAATATCCTGCATAATCTTTTGGATAGATGGCGTAATCAATTCCACCATTTCGGGGCGAATGGGGGCCATGATTAAGCCACCATTGGAAAAGCCGTAGCTCTGAACAACCCCGCCCTGAAAACGCCCTTGCACCACCGACTCAACCACATCATACACCGCTTTGCCCACATCCTTAATCCGACTGGTGATAACGGAGTTAGGGGCTAAATGGCTATGGTCAGCCCCCGTGCTAATGATGAGCTTGCCAAATTCTTTGGCGGCTTCAATCGCCCCTAAACCACACCGCCCCGCCACTTGATAAATGACATCGGCGCCGAGGGTATATTGCGTTTCCGCTAAAATACGGCCCGTGGTAGGGTCATCAAACTCACCCACATAATCGGAGATGAAGCCAATGGATGAATCAACACTTTTAACCCCTTGAGCAAAGCCATTTTCAATCCGCTTAACAATCGGGGTCACGCCACCGCCAATAAAGCCGACAATTTGTGACTGAGTGACTAAACCCGCCAAAACACCCACCACATAATCGCCTTCATATTCGCGATAAGTCGCTGACCAAACATTATGACCCTCAGCCGCATAATCGACAATAGCAAACCGACTTTTAGGGTAACGCGCCGCCACATCACTCAAAGGCGTGGCATTGCCATAACCAATTGTTATAATTAAATCATACCCTGATTTAGCCCAATTTTCCATCGTCATGGCGTTATGGAGGGGGTTCTGCCAAGAAACCGTTTCAAATTGTACGCCATACTTACGTTGAGCTTCTTTAAGGCCCGCATAGGCCGAGTCATTAAAAGATAAGTCACCGAGGCGACCGACACTAAGTTGAAGTCCTACTTTGACTTTATTGGACATGATAATATTTCCACTATATAAACGAGGTTATTTTAAGGTGAGATTAATTATAACACCGCTTTTGCTTATTGACAATAGAGTTGAGTCAACGAAGTGGTTTTAGGCAAAAGAAAAAAAACCCTTGCCGATATTGCAAGGGTTAAATTCCAATGAGTGCTTAACCGAATTTAGGCCTGGTGATGATGTGACCGCGAATCATTATAGGTCAACGACTCACGCACCATCAAATTGGTTTGACGAATTTTGAAGGATAAATCAGCCGCCAAATTTCGCATGACAATGAAGCCCATCTCATAATCGTTATATAACAATCGGACAAAATCTTCACGGTCAATGACTAATAATTTAGCGGTTTCTGAACCACAGCGCGCCGTAGCAGAACGTAATCCCTGGTCAACCAGAGCCACTTCGCCAAAACATTGTCCCCGCCGTAGGGTGGCAATGGTGCTAGGTTGATGTTCATCGGTACCACCACTAATCGCGTCAGGGTCAACTTGAATGTCCACCTCACCGTCCATAATGACATAAAATTCTTTGCTCGGTGAGTTTTCTTTGAAAATAATTTCACCTGCATTATACGTTTTCAACGTACACGTGTCATGAATGAATTGTAAGTGGTTGGGTTTCAAATCCTCAAAAATATCCACTTGTCTTAAAACATACAAGTTAGTCACTTGATAATCCTCCACTACAGAGTCCGAAATAGACATAGCAAAACGCTCCTTTATTTTAATAAAGTCAATCTTAACATGGGAGCATTATAAGGTCAATGGGACTTTTGGTTAAATCCTTAGTACCATTATAACTGCTTTATAAAAGATTCGCTAACCAGTATAATCAAAGCGGAAAGTTATGCAAAATAGTCAGCCATCACTTTTCATGATATAGTTACCCCTGTTGTATGCAAATGAGGCAGCTTACAAAAAAGGCGTTAATTAGACGGATTGACTTTTTATAGTTCCCACCACCGAGTCCATCGGTGAAGTTCTCGTCTAAAGGTTACACTACGGGCAACCAGGTCAAGTTTACGCACCACTTGACCTGTGAAAAGGTTGGATTGACCTGCGTCAAAGCTTTTACCTCAAGCACGACTTACTTGAGAACCACTTAGCTTTGTTAAAGAGCGAGCAGAAACGTTCTGCTAAATGGGATTGTAAGCCAAATGGCATGATTTGGCAAATGGACGGCAATTCTCATTTACATACATAACAAGTTAATTGCTACCAAATTCTATTTACCTTTACAATACTCAATATATCAAGATTTGGCTGCAATGTGACCAAACCACCCTCACCCCAGCCCTCTCCCAAAGGGCGAGGGAGCAAAACTTCCCTCCCTTTGGGGGGATTGAGGGGGGGATTTTGTCTTAAGTTAATGGCTGTGGGTTTCTAAAACCTTGTAGGTCTAGGCCAAATTTGCTAGAGTCATCGTTATCTGGTAAATTCTCATTGCTAAAAGTTTAATCGTAAGAAAGTAGTGTCACCTTGACCAAAACATACATTTCGCTTGATATAGAGACAACGGGTTTAGACCCCGCCAATGAAGCCATTCTTGAATTTGCCGCGGTGCGTTTTAGTGGCTCACAAATTTTGGATACTTACAGTACCCTGGTTGACCCTGGGCGGGCTATTCCCTATAACATTCAACAACTAACGGGCATTACGCCGCGTGACATTATGGGCGCGCCCACCATGCAGGCCATTTTGCCTGATTTACGCCGCTTTGTGGGAGATACCCCCATCATTGGGCATAATATCCAATTTGATTTGGGTTTTTTGCGCGCCCATGGCTTATTTAGCCAAAACGCGGCCATTGATACCTTTGAACTTGCCACCATTCTATTACCCCAAGCCAAACGGTATAGTTTAACCGCCTTAATTAAGTTTTTGCACATTAAGCTACCTGATGACGGGCAAGCCCACCGTGCCTTATATGATGCCACCGTCGCCCAAGCTCTCTTCTCACGGCTATTAGATGAAGCGCGCCAGTTAGATGACGCTATATTACATGAGTTTGTCCTCCTCGCGGAACAAGGGAAAGAAAATTGGCCGTTAAGCATGGTTTTCCGCCAGTTGAAAAATGAACGCTCGGCCCGCCGCCAGCCTGCGCCGCTAGAATTAACCCCCAAAGAAGCCCCGCTCAACTATAAACCACTCAAACCTGTTAATCAACCGCAAGATATTGATACGTTAGCCATGTGCCGCATGTTAGAGCAAGGGGGCTTATTTGACCAAACTTTTAGCGGCTTTGAACATCGCTCGCAACAAGTGGATATGCTCAGTCATGTCGCCGAGGCATTTAATACGGCGCACCATGCCATGATTGAAGCGGGGACGGGAACGGGCAAATCCATTGCTTATTTATTGCCCGCCATTCATTGGGCGATACAAAATGGGCAGCGGGTGGTCGTTTCGACCAATACGATTAACTTACAAGACCAGTTATTGGGCAAAGACATTCCCTCATTACAAAAAATTCTGCCTTTTGATTTTAAGGCGGTGGTCTTAAAAGGACGTAATAATTATGTTTGCCCCAAACGAGTCCTCATGTTTATGACCAAAGGGCAACATTCCGTCACAGAACTGCGGCTGCTTTGTAAGTTATTGGTGTGGTTGCCGCAAACCAACACGGGTGACCGTGAAGAATTATTTCTGCGTGATAAAGCCGAGGAAGCGTTATGGTGGCAAGTCGCTTCGGATGGCCTGATTTGTACGGCACGCACATGTACGGCGGAAACTTGTTTTTATGCCCGCGCCCGCCGCGCTGCCGAAGCTGCCCATGTTATTATTGTCAATCATGCCCTGTTATTGGCGGATGTGGCGGTAGATGGGCATATTATCCCTGATTACAAACACCTCATCATTGATGAAGCGCACCATGTTGAGGATAATATCACCAGCCAACTCAGTTTTTTCGCTGACCAACGGGGCCTGGAACAATTATTACGAGATTTAAGCCAAACAGGACGCGGCACCACCGCGCCGCAAGGTTACTTACAAACCGTAGCAAATCGCTGTATGAAGGTGGGTTCATTTAAAGCCAAACAATTGCTCATTCATTTAACCGAACAAGGGCATGAGGTGGTTACAAAGGCGCAAAAATCCACCCAACAACTCTTTCGGGCCGTAACCACCTTTGCGGCTGATTTTTCTAAACATAGTCGTTATGACCAAAAAATTCGGCTGACGGAGCAAAGTCGCAAACAGCCCACCTGGTCAAGTGTGACCATGACCTGGGCTAAAGTTTCGGTCTATTTAGCTGAGTTGTCTAAACTTTTAAGCAAATTTAATAGTTTGCTAACGGAATTGGAAGATGAGGACATTGAGGGGTGGGAAGATTTACTCAGCCAACTGGGTCTCTATCGCAGCGAGTTGGATAACTACCGCAAAAATCTCCAACTCATTATCAGCGAACCGACGGCTGACCGTATCTGTTGGGTCGAAACAGATGTTAAGAATAATCAGGCTTCGTTGCATCATGCCCCGTTGCATGTTGGCACTCTGTTTGAAGAATATCTGCTTAAAACCAAAGATACCGTTATATTAACCTCTGCCACCATCCGCACCAATGGCTCTTTTGCCTATTTCAAAGAACGATTACACCTCAAAGGGGCAGAAGAGGCTGCCGTTGGCTCGCCCTTTGATTACGTCCGTAATACACTACTATATTTGCCAACGGACATGCCGATGCCCGAAACCCCGCAATATCCACAGGCCATGGCACAGGCGTTAATTGAGTTGGCGAAACAAATCAAGGGGCGTATGTTGGTCTTATTTACCTCATACCTTCAACTCAAACAAACAGCAGAGGCTATCACTGGCCCATTGGCGGAAGCTCATATTAAAGTATATGAACAAGGTGTCGGCGGGAGTCGGGTGCAATTATTAGATAATTTCAAATCGGCTGACCAGGGGATTTTACTCGGTACGCGTTCATTTTGGGAAGGGGTGGACATTCCTGGTGCGGCCTTAAGCTGTGTGGTGATCACCAAAATTCCCTTTGCCGTACCGAGTGACCCGATTATCGCGGCCCGTTCAGAAACATTCAATAACGCCTTCAACGAGTATTCCATGCCGTTAGCCATTTTAACCTTTCGGCAAGGCTTTGGGCGGCTCATCCGCACAAAGACCGACCGTGGGGTGGTGGTGGTTTTAGACCGCCGTATGACTTCTAAAAGTTACGGCCAAGTATTCATTGATTCTCTACCCAAAGTCACTAAGCATTACGGATTACTGAGCAATCTGCCCGAAGTAGCTGAACGATGGATAGAGCCATTGACTGACTAGGAGTCCGCGAAGCACGCGAAGAAAAGCTAAGTTTTTGTTTTTTCTTCCGATTTATTAGCGTCTCTTCGCGGATTCCTCAACCTTGTGATTAACAGGATTTTAACCTGCTAAATATTATTAATTTTTGGAGAATGAACGATTATGATTGAAGCAAATGCACTACGTAAAGGGACAACCTTTACCGAAGAGAATGACCTTTTTAAAGTCCTAGATTATAGCCATAATAAAACGGCGCGAGGTGGAGCAACCATTAAGGTTAAGGTAAGAAATCTACGCACCGGCTCTATTTATGAAAAGAGTTACAGTGGTGGGGGACGAGTTCAGGACATCGCCCTAGAACATCGGGCGGCAGAATATCTTTATCAAGAAAATGACCTTTACTATTTCATGGACACCGAAACCTACGAACAACCTGCAATTAGTAAGGATATGTTAGGCGAGATTATACCTTATCTTGTACCGAACATGAAGGTAAAAATTTCGAGTTATGACAATGAGCCGCTTGATATTGAAATCCCCATTACGGTTGATTTAAAGGTGACTTACGCCGAGCCTGGTTTTGCGGGTGATACTGCGACAGGCGCGAATAAGCAGGTGACATTAGCGACGGGTTTAACCGCCAATGTTCCGTTATTTATCAATGAAGGCGATACCATTCGCATTGATACCCGCACGGGCGAGTATATTACACGGGTGTAATATTAAAATTGGTTAAACTCAGAAGATTTTAGATTATAATAAACCTCACAGGTCTTTGAGACCTGTGAGGTTTATAGCATTGTCCAATCCATGATAAAATACGCGGCATTTTTACGAGGCATTAATGTGGGTGGTCATCGCATCATCAAGATGGATAAGTTGCGAGAAATGTTCAGCACGTTAGGTTTTAGTCAGGTGAAAAGCTACATTCAAAGTGGCAATATCATTTTTGAAACGGCGGAAAGTGACGGTCATGCTTTGGAGCGACGCATTGAGGCGTATCTCCAGGCAACATTGGGTTATGAAGTAGCGACGGTTATCAGAACAGTGGCGGAAATGGCTGATATTGTAAGATATGACCCGTTCCAAGCGGAGAGGTCGGCTGAGGGCGTGAAGATGTATGTCTCTTTTTTAGCGGATGAGCCAAACCATGAGCGCAAAAACGCATTAATGTCATTAAGTAACGATATTGAACTTTTTCAGATTAAACATCGAGAATTATTCTATTTATGTCGCCCAACGACTAAAAAGGTGCTTTTTTCTAATAATTTTATTGAAAAAGAACTCTGCCTGGTTGCCACCACGCGTAATTGGGCCACGGTAAATAAAATTGTAAGTTATTAAAATAACCTCTATGCAATTTGAGTATGATCCTAACAAAAGTATTAGTAATAAAACAAAACATGGCATTGATTTTGAAGAAGCCCAAATGCTTTGGGATGATGTTGATTTATTAGAAATCCCAATTCTAACGACTGATGAGCCACGATTTATTGTGATTGGCACGCTTAAAGGAAAAACATGGTCTGCCATCATTACGTATCGTACTGATAAAATTCGTATCATTTCTGTTCGTAGGTCTAGGGATAATGAGGTTAAACTTTATGAAGGCGAATGAATTTGATGATTTATTTGATGAAGCTGAGGCTGATATTCTGCCCTATCTTGATTTAGCCAAGGCTAAACGGTCTGGGCAAGAGCAAAAAAGAATCGAAATTAAATTTCCTATTTGGATGATTAAATCATTAGACCGTGAGGCCAAAAAATTGGGGGTTTCCAGGCAAGCTCTCATTAAAGTTTGGATAGCTAACCAACTTCAAATGGCTCATCATTGATTTTTCACTTGCTAAGGATTAAGCGTCATAACGAAAAAGCCTCCCCCGAATCGGGAGAGGCTAGAAAGAGTTTGGCGTTAGTTCTACTTTAATGACTACTGGCCGTAGATAATTGCGGCCATTTTAACTTAAAGACCCCGTTCACAATCATCACCCCTAGCAAGATAAACCCGCAACCTAAATAGGTATTCCACGTCAGTTCCTCACCCAAAACCACCACCCCTAAAATAACCGAAATAATAGGAATGATATATGTTACCGTAGAGAGACTACTCGCGCTAATGGTTTCCACGCCACGATAATAGACCACAAAGGCAATCGCCGTACCAAAAATGGCTAAGGCTAATAATGAGCCTGTGGCTTGCCATGAGGGAACAGCCAGCAGATACGGTTGCTCTAATCCTAAAGATAAGGGCAATAAAAACAGTCCCGCCATGCCCAGTTGGGCGGTGGGGGCGACGAGTGGGGCGATACCGCGCATGTACATGCGAGAATAAATGATGGCAACGGCGTAACAAATCGCCGCAAAAGCGATGGCTAATAAGCCTAATGAATTGGCATGGAAACCATTCTCAATGAACGTGGGCATGACTAAAGCGACCAAACCACTAAAACCAATCAGCGTGCCAATGGCTTTAATGGGCGTAATACGGTCATCTTCAAAAATGAAATGTGCCAAAATAATCGTGAACAGGGGCGTAGTGCCATTCAAAATCCCCGCCAAAGCACTGTCCACATGTTGTTCACCCCAACTAAACATGACAAATGGAATGGCATTATGCACTAAACCCATAAAAGCAAAATGTCGCCACATCGGGCCAAATTTCGGCAAGTTACGCCCTTGCAACCGTAAGACAATATACAGCAATAGTGAGGCAATCATCACCCGCCCTGTCACTAAAGTAATGGGCGGAATTTCCGCCACCGCAACTTTTATAAAGAGAAATGATGGCCCCCATAATACGGCTAGCAACAACAATAATAATACATTCGCTAAATTCATAGCATGTCTCCTTAGTTTTTGCCAGACCTACAAGGTAGGACTTACGCAAAACCGTTCATTTTGAGGAGTGACACACGCCCTCGTGTGTCACTGTTAGCACGAGGGCGTGCTAACTCCGCGATTTTCGTGTGTCACTGTTAGCACGAGGGCGTGCTAACTCCGCGATTTTTGCGTAAGTCCTAGAAAGTTTTTGAAACCTTGTAGGTCTAAATAAATCAATTTAGTTTAATCTTAGCGCGTGGTTGATAATCTGCCCCAGCCAAAAGGTATATAATCGGCTGATTCACTCGTGGTCAATACTTCTAGCATTAATGTTTCTGTCCCTAACGCTGAAATTAAGGCCATGTCTGCGCTGTTGAGTAATACGCGGTCGCCCGCTTTGACAATAATATCTTTGCCGCCAATAGTTAGCCAGGCTTTACCTGAAATTACTTTAATGCCTTGACTAGCGGCAGGAAGATGATAAACTTCATGACAATAAATAACAACTCGTAACATTACTTGGGTTAATTCAGCCACATGGCTGGTAAGTTTGATAATTTTGTGGAACATAGTTCCTCCTTAAGCTTCTTCAGCCGTATATTGCGGCTTGATATATAAACTTTCTTTGAAAGTCGATAACACAATGCTAGTAATAGAGCGAGATATTTGGGCTTGAGAGCGAATCCGTTCAATCAATTTTTCCAACTCTTTCGGGTTGGCGACGCGCACTTTAAGGATATAACAATCTTCGCCCGCCACGCCATGACACTCCAAAACATCTGGCTCATTTTGGCAAACGGCAATAACGCTTTCTTTAGAGGCGATATAACCTTGGCTCGTCATGCCCACCGTCAGCCGAATGAATGCCGTTATGGGTTTACCAATCTTCTCCGCATCCACCACCGCCACATATTTTTTGATGACCTTTTTACGTTCTAACTTCTTAATACGGTCATGGACGGTTGAACTCGGTATGCCGATTTGTTCAGCGATAGCCCCGTTAGATAAGCGAGCATCTTCTTGTAATAATAAAATGATCTGGCTATCAATTTCGTCAATCATTCAATAAAACCTCTCAAATCACGTAAATTATCCGAGTAACCTGTATTTATATCGGCTATTTTACAACAAAACCCTTTTTTTGTCAATACCCAATTTTTAGTCATCAGATGACTGCTAGTCATCAGATGACTCCCGAAGGAGTCCACTTTCATGTCTAACCCAAAACTTACGCTTTTCCCTATTAGCACCACCATTAACATGAAGGGGCAACTTTGTGTCCAAAAGTTGCCCCTCACCGATTTAGCGGCTCAATTTGGCACACCCTTGTATGTGTATGATATAGCAACATTACACCACCAAATCGCCGCTTACCGAGATGGCCTTGCCAGCTATCCCGCCGCCAGCCAACTCACGTATGCCAGCAAAGCCTTTCTTAATACGGCTTTAGCTTCCCTGCTAGACCAGGCGGGTTTGGGGCTAGATGTGGCCTCTCTCGGTGAAATCTTCATTGGCAAGGAAGGAGATACGGCTGCCAAAATGCACTGGCATGGCAATAACAAGAGTCGGGCTGATTTAGACCTAGCTTTAATATTTGAGGTGGGCTGCATTGTGATTGATAACCTGACCGAAGCGGCCATGTTGCGCCAATTTGCCCAAGAGAAGGGCAAAAAGATAAAGGTTTGGTTACGGATTAACCCCGATGTGGCGATTACGACCCATCATCAATATACCGTAACGGGAACGGCGGAGAGTAAATTTGGCCTGACGTTAGATGAAGCCCATGACCTAGCCTTACAATTGATTGCGCCTGAGAGTCCATTGGATTTGGCGGGGCTGCATGTTCATATTGGGTCACATTTCATGGAGGCTGAACCTGTGGCACAGGCCATGGCGCGGCTGTTTGAGTTGGCGGCGCAATTGCAGCAAAGTCATGGCTGGGTGATGCGTGAATTTTGTCCTGGCGGTGGCTGGGGCGTGCCATATCACCCCGACGATGCGCCCATGCCCATCACGCCCTTTGTGCAAAGTTTGGTGCAAGCGGTGATGCAGCAGTGCGCGCACCACCAATTAACGTTACCAACCTTAATTTTAGAGCCAGGGCGGTCACTTATTGCCCCCGCAGGTATTGCCCTTTATACGGTGGGCGGACGCAAAACGGCGGGTAAAAGCCGCCCACAAATTAGCATTGATGGCGGCTTGGCAGATAATCCGCGCCCCGCGTTATATCAGGCGAAATATACAGCAATGTTGGCAAATCGCGCCCATGATGCGGAAAGCGAAACGGTGCGCGTGGTTGGCCCCTATTGCGAGTCGGGCGATATTTTAATTCAGGAAGTGCCATTGCCTTTGGCGGAGCCAGGCGATATTTTAGCCGTCCCCGTCTCGGGGGCCTATCACTTGTCCATGTCGAGCAATTATAACGGCTCATTACGCCCTGCCGTCATTTTTATTAAGGATGGCGAGGCAAAACGGGTGCAATATCGGCAACGGCTTGAGGATTTACTTGAGGGGCAAGTCAATCCATACCGTTAACCGTGAACGCGAAAGGTACGAAAAAAGAACGCGAAAACACGAAAAAAGGCGCGACGGGCGCGAAAAAATTTTGGCGTGTTTTCATCTCTTTTTCGTACCTTTCGCGTTCCTTTTTCGCACCCTTCCCATGAATTGTTGAGTGGCCTAATTTATGCTATCATAGCCAAATAGTTTAGGCATTTTGTCCTATTAGTTTAACTCAACCTAAGACAAATTGCTTATCAAAATGGGAGCAAAATGAACAAACGTGAACGGGTTTATGCGGCTTTAGAAGGCTTACCAGTAGACCGAGTTCCTTTCAGTTTATGGCGGCATTTTTATAAACAAGAACAAACTGCAACGGGTTTAGCCTCAGCCACCTTAGCATTCTATAAACGGTATAATCTTGATTTAATTAAATTGACCCCTAGCACTTTTTATGCCATTGAGGATTGGGGCGCGCAAATCAATTTTTCCCGAAATGATGAACAACCCTCAACTCTGAAAAGGTCGGTTATCACTAAAGCAACTGAGTGGCGGACTTTAACAACATTAAAAACAAATGAAGGCACATGGGGAGAAATGCTGGAAGCCATTAAATTGGTTAAAAATCAGTTATCGGAAAACGATGCGCCAATGCTCATGACTATTTTTACCCCATTAACTATTGCTTATCATCTGGCAGGTGCAGCCCTGTTTGATCATCTGCAAAATGCGCCAACCGATGTTCATATTGGGTTAGCGACCATTGCCGAAACGATTTCGCGCTTTGCGAATGAGGTTTTAGAGGCGGGGGCCGATGGCATTTTCTTTGCAACCCAAGTGGCGCAAACTCATTTACTTTCGCCCGAACAATATGAAGATTTTGGAGTCTGTTACAGCCAAATTGCCCTGGAACGGGTTAAAATGCACCCTGCGCCATTGGTTCTACACATGGAAGGCAATGATGTTCATTTTCAAAGTGTCAATCAATTCCCCGTTCATGCCATCAGTTGGCAACATGGAGGCAAAAACGCCTCCATTAGTGAGGCGTTAACATTAACAAATAAAACGTTGATGACGGGCTTAACTCAACCCTTGTTGGAACGAGGAACACCCATAGAAATTGTGCGTGCGGCGCAAGAGGTCATTCAACAAGCCAATGGACAACGACTGATTCTAGCCCCCTCAAATGTCGTTACGCCCCAAACCCCAGATGAAAATTTGCAAGCCCTGAGTCAATTTATTACTATGGATTAAAAATATTTATGGACAGGAGTGTCAAAATAAAATTTTGACCCGCGAAAATAAAATTTTCGCACTCCTTGAGAAAAATTCCATTTATTTAGCCATATCGTAATAATTCGCAATAGTCCCCTCAAACACTTCCGTCAGTTCATCGGCCACATTCGCCCAACTAAAACGCTTCACCCATGATTTGGCTTGTTCGCTCAATTGTTCCCGTAACAAAGGGTACTTAATCAGCAAAATAATCTTCTTGGCCAGGGCCTCAGGATTACGCCCTGGCACTAAATAGCCATTAAAACCATCCTCAATGCTAAATGACAAACCGCCTACGTCAGAGGCAATGACAGGCGTGCCACAGGCCATGGCCTCAATCGCCACCATGCCAAATGATTCGTAATGCGATGGCATAATCACCATCGCCGCCGCCGAGTAATAATACGGCAAACTATCTTGGTCTTTCGCCCCCAAAAAAGTCACCAACTCCTCAAGCCCTAACTCACTCCGTAAGCTATTTAAACGCGCCAACTCATTCTGCTCAATTTTTGAGCTGGAGTCGTTATCCCCGCCAATAATCGCCACACAAATATCTTTTTCTAATTGTGGTTCGCGAGCCTTCACAATGGCAAGGGCGCGCAATAAAGTATCAATCCCCTTAAGTGGCTGAATCCGCCCCACAAATAACAGCATGTTATGCTCTGGTGGCACGCCCAAATGTTGACGCGCCTCCGCTTTGGGCATGGGCTTGAAACGGGCTAAATCTACGCCTGGCGGTACAATCGCAATGCGTTGTGCTGGGGCGTTATAAAGCTGAATAAATTGGTCACGCTCAATGGGCGTAGCGGCAATCAAACGGTCAGCCTGATGCATAATCGCCCCTTCACAATTGACCCGTTGCACTGAGGCGCGCTCCAATTCATTTTGCGCCACCCGATTTTTCATCTCAGCCAAAGTATGAAACATTTGCACAAAGGGAATCCGCCAACGAGGGCGCAATTGCATGGCAACCAACCCTGATAACCAATAATGACTAAACATAATGTCATATTGACGCGGGGCGGTAGCAACTAACGTATTTAAGGCAAATTCATCTAAATGACGATAAATTTGGTCTGTGCCGATGGAACTTTCTGGCCCGGCGATAATTTGGGCAACCTGACTACGAGGCGCGAGTTCTTGAAAACGAGGCGTGTCGGGGCGGGAGGAACGGGTGAAGACATCCACCTCCACCCCGCGCCGACTAAATTCGCGGCTCAATTCCCGAATGTAAACATTCATGCCGCCCGCTTCTTTGCCCCCTAGCGTGGCTAAGGGTGAGGTATGCACACTCAACATGGCAATTCGTTGTAACATGATGAATTAGGAATTAGGAATTAGGAATTAGGAATTAAGAACCAGGTCATGCTAAGGAATCAGGATTAAATAACTTGCTCATTTCAATCTACCCGAACAGACAAGAATGTCTGTTCTACCATTGGGTAGGTCAGACATTCTCAGACAAGAATGTCTGTTCTACCATTGGGTAGGTCAGACATTCTTGTCTGACCCTAAAGTTGTGAGATAGTTAATTAATTCTCATTCCTAAATTTTCAATTTATAATTCCTAATTCCTAATTCGCAGTGCGCTCTATTTTCAAATCATACACTGGTTCAGAAACTGCCCCAAAGCGAAATTTATAAATCTCATCGCCCCGTAAGAAATCGTAGCGGGTACGCCCTAAACAAATGGCCTCTTGAATGGTATAAGCGGTCAACACATTGCCCACACTGAGGGCGGACAAAGCGGGATTGTAGCCTGAATTGTAAAGCAAAAATTCATTATTATAATCAAAACAGAGCATGGCCCCCGCCGCTTGCCCCTCCACCTCAATGAAATAGAGCTTAAGCCAACCGCCGCGCGCCGCGTCATGAGCCAACGCGTTGAAAAACTTAATCAATTGCTCGCTCCAAAAATGCTCTTTATCAGGGGCAGATTTTTGGTGGAGGTCAATAAAGGTGGTCATGGCCTCGTCAAGTCCATCTAACGAGTCTATCACATAATAACGAGATTGCACCTCACGCTCAACTTTACGAATTTTGCGGCGAATTTCATGCCGTTGCTTTTTATCCAAACTCTCCAAATACGCTTCCCAATCGTTAGGCAGCGTTATCACGGGACAAACTTCTTGCTGAGTGATTGCCGTTTGCCAGCCTTGCGCTTGGGCTAAGGTTACGAATTTAGTTAAGGTGGGCGATTGGTGCGGCAAGCTACATAACGAAAGCTGACTCCATTGCATGGCCGCTAACGCCTCAATAAGCGCAGACCAAACCGCCTCATAGTGAGTGGAATCAATCAATATATCTAAATAATCCGACACATCAACACAACCCACAAAGGACAATTCATGCTGCCCGTCGGCGTTGGTTTGAATGGCAAGGGGCATGAGGCCAACGAGTTGACCGTCATCAGTTCTTACGGTTAATAACTGTAAATCGCCCTGACCCAAATGTTGCCACCAGGTGCGTTGATAGGCATAATGCATGAAAAAAGGGGCGTGATGAGCGCGCCCTAACAAATCATCCCAGTCATTTTTGAGGGACTCGAAATCAGTAATAATTGAAGTTTGCATGGTTATTATTTCGAGCCTTTATAACGTTTGAAACGTTATAAAGGTTTCTTTTAAAATTTAAGGTTTCTCCTGCCAATCAATTTGATAAACTTGCTGCCCACTGTGGCAATCGGCGTGTAACTCGACGGGAACGGCCTCCGAAATGGGGCGGTCTGCCGCATAAAGTTGCAGCCATAAATTGGCCGTCATAGGTTGTAATTTAATTTGATACACCCCGCCCACATCACTGGTCGCCAGGGTAATAACCTGCGTTTTATCCGCCCAAACCACCGCCTGTACGCCCTCCACGCCGCGCCCGTCCGCCAATGAAACAATGCCCCTAAAGCCAAACATGTCGCAATGGGAGAAACCACGCGGTGGGGCTTTGGGGGCAAAAGTGCTATTTTGAGTTATCATGGGTTTATTGGGCGAGGTGGTTGGGGGCAAACTGACCAATAAATAGAGCAATAATGACATTATGCCACACATGGCTAAAGCAAGCAGCATGAGGAGGGTGAGCCAACAACTATATTTCGGCTTGGGTCGGGTCACAGTGGCTTACACCATTAAAAAAATGAGGGCAAGCGTTAGCTCTTGCCCTACTGAGGAACGAACTTGAAGAACTATTATATGCTTTTAATTTAAGAAAATCAAATTTTAAAGTTAAGGGCATGGCACACTCACACCCGAATGACCACAATGGTTAAATCATCGTGAGGTTCAGCCTGACCGACAAAGGTTAGCACCGCTTGCTTAATTTCTTGTAGCATAGCATCCGCATTGATAGCTTGGCTGGCGCGCAC
>JAIFLK010000280.1 GCA_020049115.1 Chloroflexota bacterium
GGTGACGGCGGCGGTGATGACTAAGGCCAAAGTAATGGAAGGGCTGAGTTTGATAGGCAAGAGTGGCGTTGCCCCGATTTGATTATCAGGGATTCGCATATACATTTGGATAACAATGCTTAAGTAATAGAAAGCAGAGATGGCACTATTGAACATGCCGATATAGGCTAAAATGCTCCAATTGGCCTCGACTGCGGCCCAAAAGACATACCATTTACCCCAAAAGCCAATGAAGGGGGGAATACCCGTTAAGCCAAACATAAAGAATAACATGGCGAGGGCTAACAAGGGTTGGCGAGTGGATAAACCCGTGTAATCGTTGAAGGAAGCCCCGACTTTTTCTTTATGTTCTAGGATGGCGACCACCGTAAATGCCCCAATGTTCATAAAGGTATATGACATTAAATAGAGCAGAATCCCACTCACGCCGTCCATTTTCCCTGAAGCCACTGCGACTACGCCAACTAATAAATAACCCGCATGGGCAATGCTGGAATAGGCCAACATGCGCTTGACATCTTTTTGGGCGAGGGCGGCAATATTACCTCCCGTCATGGTGATGACGGCGAGGAAGGCGACCACAAGTTGCCAATCTGGGGCGAATACGTCACCAAAGGAGGTCATGAGCAATCTCACTAAAGCGGCAAACCCTGCGGCTTTTGCGCCCACAGACATAAAAGCGGTGGCTGAGGTCGGTGCGCCTTGATAAACATCGGGTGTCCACCATTGGAAGGGGACGGCGGCGATTTTGAAGGAGAAGCCGATGAGTAATAAAGCTAAACCAATTAAGGCAATGGGGTCATGTTGATTAACTTGAGTTGTGCCAAAACGCGCCCCAATTTCATGGAGGTTGGTTGAGCCAGTGGCCCCATAAACGAGGGCGACGCCATAAAGGAAAAAGGCGGAGGCAAACGCGCCGAGTAAGAAATATTTCAGCCCTGCTTCGCCTGAGCTAATTTGGTGACGGTTGAAACCTGCTAAGATATAAAGCGCAATGGACATGATTTCTAGGCCGAGAAAGACAATTATCAGGTCGGTTGCACCCGCCATGAGCATCATGCCACTGGTGGCGAGGAGTAATAAAACGTAGTATTCGCCCTGTTCCATGTTGCGGTCACTGAGGTAGCTTTGAGCAATGAGGACGGACAGAAAGGCGGCAAAGATGAAGATGAGATAGAATATTGCCGCGTAACCGTCACTCACCAACATATTTTGGAATTTTGGGGCATCAGCGCGATAAAGTAAGACAAAGCTAGGCATCAGCGCGCCTATCAAACCGCACAGGCTGACATAGCCGAGCAGCGATTTATCGGGCGTGAGCATGTCTACTATCATCACAATAATAGCCGTTGCCATGACCACCAAAATGGGGGCTAACGGAACGTAATTGAGAACGGGAAAATTGATTAATTCTGTGGGCATTGTCTCTCCAATTATTGTCCAGCAATCAACGTTGTGGCGTGGATTAGGGTCGCGAGTTGGGCGGTGGCGGGATTGATTTTATCAAATAGGAGGTTGGGGAAGAGGCCAATCAAGAAACAAAGAGCAATGATGGCGACTGAAATGCAGAACTCACGCGGTTTATTTTGAAAGGTCATATCGATTAAGTTTTCGTTGGCGGTATTCAATGGGCCAAAGAGAACTTTGCGGACGGCGGTTAGTAAGTACCACGCCCCTAATACAATGCCAAAAGTGGCAAAAATGGCGGCGGTGCGATTGACACTAAAGGTGGATAAAAGTACCAAAAATTCACCCACAAATCCATTCAGGCCAGGCAAGCCGACTGAGGAAAAGGTGGCTAAAATGAGAAAGACTCCAAAAACGGGGACTTTCACCCAAATGCCACCATATTCGCTAAATTCGCGGGTGTGGCGTTGTTCGTATAATACGCCGATTAAGAAGAATAACATGCCTGTGCTGAGGCCGTGATTGACCATTTGCACCACAGCGGCACTCATGCCGATTTGTCCGCCACTGAACATGCCGAGAACAATGAAGCCCATGTGCGCCACTGAGGAATACGCGACCAATTTTTTCACGTCATCTTGCACGAGGGCGACCAAAGCCCCATATAAAATGCCGATAACCGAGAGACTGACCAAAAGGGGAGTCCAAGTGGCAATCGCCATCGGGAAGAGGGGCATGGCATAGCGCATTAAGCTATATGTCCCCATTTTGAGTAGCACACCCGCCAAGATAATTGAGCCTGCGGTGGGGGCTTCAACGTGGGCGGAGGGCAACCAGGTATGAAGGGGAAACAAAGGCACTTTGACCGCAAAGGCCAGCGCAAAGGCGAAAAATAGCCATTTTTGCGTATCGGGCGGAATGACGTTGGCGTTAGCGACTAGGGTCGGGAGGTCAGCAGTGTGGCCGCCCCAAACATAAACCGCTAACATAGCAACTAGCATGGGTGCGCTGCCAACCATGGTGTAAAGGATGAATTTTGTCGCGGCGTAAATGCGGTTTTTACCACCCCAACGTCCAATCAAAATCGCCATGGGGATAAGGCTGGCTTCCCAAAAGAGGTAAAAGAGGAAGAGGTCTAACGAAACAAATACGCCAATGACCGCCGTTTCCAAAAATAACATAATGGCGAGATATTCGGTGAGTTGCTCCTCAATCGCCGTCCATGAACTCAAAATACAGATAACGGTTAGAAAGGTGGTGAGTAAAATTAAGAATAAATTAAGGCCGTCAACCCCCACATGATAGCTGATACTCAGCGAAGGTATCCAGGCGATTTGGGCGGCAAAGCGATACCCGTCAGGGGAAACCGCCGCGCTATCATACATAAAATAAAGGGGTAGGGAAATGATGAAGTTGAGCGTTGCCACGCCAACCGCGAACATTTTGAGCAATTCTTTGTTCTCACGCGGCAAGAACATTAAGATAATTGCCCCAATGAGGGGAACTGCGAGTAAAGCGGAGATAATCATGGGAGGAATGATGAGTTATAAGTTATGAGTTATGAGTTGGAGTTTTTACTTTAACTCATAACTCATCATTCATAACTCATAACTTTAAGTTATCTAAAGAAAAAGTAACCAACCATCAGCAATGCGCCAATGAAAGTGGCGAGGGCATAGTGGCGAATGTAACCACTTTGTAAGTCACCGAGTAAACCACCTATCATTCCGATAACTTTCGCTACGCCGTCTACAATGCCCTTGTCAATAATGACCATGTCCACACCTTGCGCCATCGTTTTGCTGAGGTTGAGGGCGGGTTGCACAATGATGCTGTTGTAAATTTCATCAACGTAATATTTGTTCGCTAAAACCGCAAATAAGGGGCGGGTGGTGCGGGCGAGATTTTTGGGAATTTCAGGGTTGACGACATAGAAGAAATAGGCTAATCCGACACTACCAATAGCCACAACTGATGAAGTAAGCAGTAAAACAACTTCGGTCATGAAACTCAAATGGTGCGCTTCGCCATGCTCGGCGGCATGGGCTATTTCTAAAACGGGTTTTAGCCAGTTATCAAGTAAGTGGGGGATAGGTATGCCGAGTTCGTTTAAAATGGGCGCAGGTAAGCCTAACAAACCGCCAAAGGTGGCTAAAGCGGCTAATATCCATAACGGAACAGTAACGGCACTGCGGTTTTCATGGGCATGTTCATACAGATGGTGGTCACGCGGTTCACCATGAAAGGCAATGAAAATGGCGCGGAAGGTGTAAAAGGCGGTCATGCCTGCGGTGACAATGCCGATGCCCCACAAAATGGGGCTGGCTTCAAAGGCTTTCGCCATAATTTCATCTTTGGAAAAGAAGCCCGACATGGGCGGAATGCCCGCTAAGGCCAAACCTGCAATGAAGAAAGTGCGGTAAGTGTGGGGCATTTTGTCTTTCAGGCCACCCATGCGGCGAATGTCAATCACATCGTGGAGGGCATGCATGACCGACCCTGCGCCCAAAAAGAGGCAGGCTTTGAAGAAGGCATGCGTCACAAGATGAAACATGCCTGAGCTATATGCGCCCACGCCAACGGCCATAAACATGTAACCCAATTGGCTGACAGTGGAATAGGCTAAAACCCGTTTGAGGTCAACTTGGACGAGGGCAATTGTTCCTGCGATAAAAGCGGTAATCGCGCCGACAAAGGCAATAAACAAGGAAACTTCGGGGGCGAGGTTGTAAATGGCGTGGCTACGGACAATCATGTAGACCCCTGCCGTGACCATAGTGGCGGCGTGAATGAGGGCGGAGACGGGCGTGGGGCCAGCCATTGCGTCAGGCAACCAAACATAAAGGGGAATTTGCGCGCTTTTACCCATTGCCCCTACGAAAAGTAACAGGGCTATCCAGGAGATAGTGTTATGGTCAAGTTCATGCACTTTTTCAAAGACGGTGGTAAATTCAAGGCTGCCAATGGTACTCCAAATAAGGAATATGCCAAGCGCAAAACCTACGTCACCGATACGGTTGACTACGAAGGCTTTCATGCCTGACGCGGCGGGGGAGAGGAGGGAGGGAATGGAAACTGATTCAGCGCCGTCTATCTCAATGGCGCGTTGGGGGTCTTCGGTGCGGTCATACCAGAAACCGATTAATAAATAGGAACATGCGCCGACCAATTCCCAGCCGACAAACATTAAGGCATAGTTATTGCCGAGTACCAAGATGAGCATGGAGGCAATGAAAATGTTGAGGAAGGTGAAGAAACGGGCGAAATCACGGTCAGGGTGAGTATGGTCATGGTCGTGATGTACCATGTAATCGGTGGCATAGACATGAATGAGGAAGCCAATGCCTGTGACCACCAAAACCATTGTGGCGGATACGGGGTCAACTAAGAGGGTTACAGGAACATTAAAATTGCCAATGGTCGCCCATGTCCACAGATGAACTTGAATGGCTTCACCTTGATGATTTAAGACATCAATGAACGCCCCGACTCCCACTAAAAAGGCCGCCAACACGACGGCTGGGCCTACCATGCTAACGACCTGATACCCTACGCGGCGGCCTAATATGCCATTAAATAACGCGCCTAGAACAGGTAAGGCGATAACGAGCCAGATAAAATTTGCCATGGTTAGTCTTTCAGCGTTCAGCGTTCAGCTAGTCAGTCTTTCAGCGTTCAGCGTTCAGCGTTCAGCTAGTCAGCGTGTCAACATTCAGCTAAAAACTGAACGAGTGACATGTTGAACTAACTGACTAGCTGAAAGACTGACTAGCTGATTGCTGACACGCTGAACGACTGACTAGCTAATTTATCCTTTCAAAGAATTAAATTCATCAATGTTAACAGCTTCGCGGTGGCGGTTGAGTTCCACCAATAAGGCCAAACCGACAGCAACCTCAACGGCAGCTACAACCATAATCATAAAGACAAATATTTGGCCGTCAGCAGATTGGAGATAGCGGGAAAACGCAATAAAGGTTAAGTTGACGGCGTTCATCATCATCTCGACACACATTAAAATGATGATGGCGTTACGGCGGATAAGCACGCCGCCTGCGCCAATGGTAAATAAAATGGCACTTAAGAGTAAGTAATATGAGAGGGGTATTTGGTCAATCATGAGGTCTCAAGGTTAGTCATCTGATGACTAACAGTCATCAGATGACTAAAGTATTTATTTTGTTTTGTTAGATAACGCTTTCCCTGCCAAAATGAGGTCGCGGGAGTCGCTGCGGGCTAACCAAATCACGCCCACAATACCCACTAAGAGCAATATTGCGGCTAATTGCACGGCTAAAATGTAATCGGTAAAGAGCGTAATGCCAATCATTTGGGCTTGGCCGTATTTGGCAACATCGTCAGGCGTAAAATTACCAGATTGTCCTTGAGTCATTGACTCAAACACGGAAGTTCCCACAAGGGTTAACATGATAATGGCTAGGGCGGCTAAAAACGCATTCCAACCCGTCAGCCAAGTGGAGACATCTTCACCTAAATCTGCACCGAGCAACATCACAACAAAGAGGAACAAAACGACGATTGCGCCCGCGTAGACCAAAATTTGCACAATCGCTAGAAATTGGGCATTGAGCATGAGGTAAAAGACGGACAGGCTACAAAAGTTAATGAGCAATAGCAAAGCACTATGCACCACATTTTTATTGAAAATGACTCCCAACGCGGAGACAATACAAAGGGTGGCAGTGACGAAAAAAAGAATTTCTTGCATGGTTTGGGTTGATTAGGGTTGAAAGATGGGGTCAGCCTATCTGTCAACTCTAATGTTACTTAATGCTCCAAGTGGGTTTATCCTCAAAAACTTGGTCATTACGCAAAATAATGTAATCAGGCGTGGCGGGGGAGGTGAGGAGGCGTTCTTTGGTATAAATGGCATCCCAACGGTCATATTCGGCTAAAGCAAAATCATGCTTAAGGACAATGGCCTCAGTGGGGCAGGCTTCCGCGCAGTAGCCACAGAAAATACACCGTAACATGTTAATTTCGTACACTTTGGCGTAACGTTCCCCTGGTGAACGGCGGTCATCATCGGTATTTTCAGAGGCTTCCACATAAATGCAATCCGTTGGGCAAGCGGCCGCGCACAGGGAACAGCCAATACAGCGTTCTAGCCCGTTTTCGTAGCGTTGCAGAATATGTCGGCCTCGAAAGCGGGGGAATAGTTGGGCGGGTTCATCGGGAAATTGGCAAGTGACGGGCTTGCGGAAGAGACGTTGTAAAGTAACGCCCATTGCTTTGGCAACCTCAATGGGGCCTGTGACCATTTCTTTTAATTCGTTTAACATGTGAGTGATGAGTTATGAGTGATGAGTTATGAGTAAAAAAATCATAATTCATCATTCGTAACTCTAAAAGAATAATACAGCCAACACCAGGGCCGTAATAATTAAATTAGCCAAGCCAATCGGCAGGAGGAGTTTCCAACAAAAACCCATCAATTGGTCAAAACGCATGCGAGGGACGCTCGCCCGTACCCAAATCAGCACACAGTACATCAGAATGGATTTAGCCAGAAAGATGCTAAGATAAATAACGGGTGAGATGAGTTGCAGGAAGGGCAAAAAAATGAAAATTTGCTGTAGAAAGGGGAGATTCCAACCACCTAAAAAGATAGTTGTAATCAAGGTACATAACATCATGGCATGGACGAACTCCGCCGCTTGGAAGAGACCAAATTTCATCGCGCCATATTCAGTAATAAAGCCGCCAATTAACTCATTTTCCGTTTCGGGTAAGTCAAATGGAGCGCGCCCCGCTTCGGCTAAACCACCAATGAAGAAGATGAGGAAGGCAACGGGTTGTAAGAAAACTAGCCAGAACAAGCCGCCATATTGCGTTTGAAACTCCACAATCTCACGCACGCGTAATGTGCCTGTAACTAAAACGACACTCAACATGGCAACTCCAACGGGTAGTTCATAACTGAGCATTTGCGCGCTAGTGCGGAGGCCGCCGAGGAGTGAATATTTGTTATTACTCGCCCAGCCGCCTAAAACCACGCCGTAAGTGCCTAAACTGCCAATCGCCATTAAATAGAGTACGCCAACATTAATATCAGCTACCCAAGGGGCTAATTTAACAGGGAAGCCCAACAGTGTTTCAACGAAAGGTAGCGTAATGGATTCGCGACCAAATGGCACCACTCCAAAGGTGAGCAAGGCCGCAGTCAAACTGAGGGCAGGCGCAATCAAATAAACCAACTTATCCACATGGCCAGGGACAATTTCTTCCTTGAAGAACATTTTTACGCCGTCAGCCACAGGTTGTAACAATCCAAAAGGCCCCACGCGGTTCGGGCCGTAACGTCCCGTAAATCGCCCGATTAACTTGCGCTCTACCATTAAAGCCCCCATGAAGGCCCCCATAATGGCCGAACCAATGGTTAGAATTTTGACCGCATCAATGATGAGAAGAATAATAAACTCGTATTGTATTAACATAAGCATTTTCCTCAGTCATCTGATGACTAACAGTCATCAGATGACTACTGGGCAAAATTTTTATTTAAGCCCGTTTCACTTTAACGGGGGCATACAGACCAGCTTCGCCCACCAGTTTTTCAGCAGGGCGACCTGTGAGATTACGGGGCAAAAGGAGCGTTCCTGCACTCATCATGCGGTTGATTTGCACAGGGAGTTGAATGGACGTGCCATTTTGTGAGACCACCACTTTGTCACCGTTTGTTACGCCCCATTTTTCAGCGTCAGCGCGGGAGATAAGCAGTTCGGGTTTTAAGATATGGGGCTGCATAATGTCCGTTTCCGCCAGCAATCGCCCATT
>JAIFLK010000051.1 GCA_020049115.1 Chloroflexota bacterium
TCACCTTTACTTTCCTTAAGTGCGCCAGATAAAACCTCTTTAGAGACAAATCGCACACTAACGGCCTGCCTTAAAGTTTGGCTAAATACGCTATTTAGGGCCGCTTGAGGTTGCGGTTGCTCAAACCTCTCCTTCCAATTAGTAGCAACCACAAAATATATTTCTTGCCCCTCTACTTTATAAAGTTCAGCATCATGCGTTAACACCTCGGCCATGGTCTTATTTTTTCGCATGACCTCCCCAATAATCTGTCCGAGATAAGGACGTACCACCTCCATCGTCAGCGTAACGGGCTTATAAGGTTCATGGGGTAATGGTGGCGGGGGCGCAGCGACAGCGGCAGGCATGGGCGGCGGGGGCGAATAAGCAGGTTGGGCGACAGCGGCAGGCATGGGCGGCGGGGGCGAATAAGCAGGTTGGGCTGAATAGGCGGGTTGTGCCGAGTAAGCAGACTGAGGTTGAGGCTTGGGCGCGGGTTGGCTTAAGGTTTCTATCAAAGCCAATTCCAAAGGCAAATGGGGGATAGCCAATAGCCCCGATTTCAGGTCTAAAACCGCCTCATTAAACAACTTCGTCGCCAGAATAAGCCGTGAAGCCTCGGCCTTGCCCGCTTGAGCCGTCATCACTTGAGCCACATCATTAGGATAATTAAGTGAACTAATATTACCGCCTAACTTAACTAACATGATAGCTCGTAAATATTCCACAATTTCCCGCCCAAATTGGCGCGGGTCAACGCCCTGGCTAATCACTTGATTAATCAGGTCTAACCCCGCCGCGACATTTTGGGCAATTAAAGCCTCAATTAACTCAATTACGGTCTGTGAAGCTACCGCCCCTAAAACCTCGCGAACTTTGGCTAAGGTAATCACCTCGCCACCGTAGGCCGTGAGTTGGTCTAGCAAACTGATAGCGTCCCGCATAGAGCCACTGCCCTGACGCGCCATGTACTCCAACGCGCTCGGTTCAGCCGATAAGCCCTCTTCGCCTAAAATGAAGGCCAACCGCGCCGCCACTTGTTCAATGCTAATCCGCTTAAAATCAAACCGTTGGCAACGCGACGTAATCGTATCAGGGATTTTCTCAGGCTCAGTCGTCGCCAACACAAAAATGACATGGCTCGGCGGCTCTTCTAACGTCTTTAACAACGCATTAAAGGCCGAGTTCGAGAGCATGTGCGCCTCATCAATGATATAAAACTTAATGCGTGCCTCGCTAGGGCGAAAACCGACCTTTTCTCGCAAATCGCGAATATCATCCACCCCTGTATTGGAGGCCGCATCAATTTCAATCAAATCTAACAAACGCCCCTCGGCAATCGCCACGCAAATGGTACATTCATTACAAGGTCGTTGCTGTATATCCGCCGCCAAACAATTGACCGCCTTAGCCAATAGGCGCGCCGTGCTGGTTTTACCCGTTCCCCGCGGCCCCGAAAAGAGATACGCATGTCCAATCCGCCCTAATCTTAAGGCATTAACCAGGGTATGGGTCACATGTTCCTGCCCAATGACTTCATCAAATGTTTGTGACCGCCACTTACGATAAAGAGCTTGCATTGCTATTTAACCTCATTTTATCTACCAGACCTCACAGGTTTTTAAAAACCTGCGAGGTCTATCCAGGTAGTTTACCACCCAAAAGTCATTTCAGCAAAGTGAAAATTTCATGCTCATTTACCTCTTGACAAACATAAAAACTATGATATACTAGCCTTAGTTTGTTGATTCGACCAACTAAGATAACGCTAAAAACGGACATCATTTTGCTAAACATTCAAAAATCAACCACTATTCCTAATAGTTTATTGCATCAGCCAACTAATGGGATTGACATGAAACACGAATATCGCACGGGAGACCAGACTTTAGTCAGAGAAATCAATCTTTCCACGATATTACGTTGTTTACAAGCAGGAACGGCTTTATCTAGGGCTAAATTAGCGACTCTGACAGGTCTCAACAAAACAACCGTTTCCAGCCTAGCTGATGAACTCATTGGCAGAGGTTTAATTTACGAAACAGGGTTGGATGATTCCAGTGGTGGGCGACCCGCAACCTTACTCACTCTAAACCCAAACGCAGGCCAAGTGATTGGCATTGAATTGGGTGTTGATTTTATTTCGGCTATTTTGGCCGATTTTATCGGTCAAATTATTTGGCGTGAACTTCAGGAAATTGACCCCGCCGACTCCCAAGAAACCATTATTAATTATGCCTTAACCTTAATAGATAAAGCCACAGCCAATAGCCAATTAACGAATATTCGCCTCTTAGGAATTGGAGTCACCTTGCCAGGTATGGTAGATACCGAAAAAGGGATTCTCCTTTTTTCCCCAAATTTACAATGGCACAATGTTAAACTCCAACAAATTATCTATAACCATACGGGTATCCCCACTTTTGTGGAAAATGACGCGAATGCCGCCGCCCTCGGCGAACACACCTTTGGGGTGGCGCGCCAAAGTCGTAACTTTATTTTCCTTAGCATTGGCGTAGGCATTGGTTGCGGTTTATTTCTTAATGGCGATTTATATCGGGGCGCGGGCAATATCGCGGGCGAAATTGGACATACTCACATGGACGATAGCAACCGCCCATGCCGTTGTGGGAAGCGGGGTTGCTGGGAAACAACGGGCAACCAATATTCATTGATTGAACGAGTGCGCGCGTTATTAGACATTGGCCGAGCAACAGTCTTAAATCAACTCATGACCGAACAAAACTCCCCCTTGACCCTCGCCATCATTGCCCAAGCCGCCGAAGCGGGGGATGAAGCCTCATTAGAAGCCTTAGCCGATACGGGCAGCGCAATTGGTTTAGGAATTGCCAATCTCATCAATATCTTTAACCCCGAAATGATCGTTATTGGCGGCGCGATGGGCTTACTAGGGGATTACCTTTTAGCTCCTATTACTCAAACGGTGCAGAAACATACTCTTAGCCAAATACAACAACAATCCCAAGTTGTTCTCTCGCAATTTGGCCCCACCGCCACGGTGATGGGTGCGGTGGCTCTAGTGATTAGAGCCGTTATGACCCAACCCAATCGGGTGGAGCGTATGGCTTAAATCTCACTCAAAATGTAATAACTCGTTGGGTGGTAATAATAAACATGAAATCACCCGTTACGCCATTCAATGGCGATTTTTTTAATCCGTTTATGAAAACCTTTTCGTAATATCGCATGACCCACAAATAGTGTAAGGCATGGTTTGGTACTAAAATCAAGCCACGCCTTACACCAACTGGCCGATCGCGGGCGAGATTGACATTATGGAAAATGTGAACGGCACGAACACGCTGTATGCAACCTTACATTGTGGTGTCGCGCCTGGCGGCCCCTGTAAAGAATTTAACGGACTTGGTGGGAACATCAGCGGCGCAAGCCCCACGTTGCAAGAGGCTTTCCACACCTATCGCATGGAACTTGACCGCAGTGTCTCACCCGAACAAATTCGCTGGTATTTGGACGGCGTAAAATTTCACTCGGTATCTGCCAACCAAATGGACGCGACCACCTGGGATAAAGCGACCAATCATGGCTTCTTTATCATCTTAGATGTGGCGATAGGCGGCGGCTGGCCTAGTAATCCTACGGCTAATACCACCTCTGGCATCCCCATGTTGGTGGATTATATTAATGTTTATTATGCTAATGCAGCAACTACCGCTGCCGTCATTTCGACCACAGGCGGCTCACTCGCTTCAAGCGATAATGCCACCACCGTACAATTCCCTAACGGCGTGCTGACTCAGTCCACTAGCTTAAGCATCACCATCTTGACCAAAACCACCCATCTGACAACGAACTTCAAAATTGGCTCATTTGTATATCAAATTACGGCTGCCAATAACGGGGGAGTGCCAGTCACTCAGTTTAATCAACCGTTCACCATTGACTTCACCTATCAAGATAGCGATTGGATGGGTCTAGGTGAAGAGAGTGCCTTAAGCGTCTATTATTGGTCTGTGGCTGAAAAACGCTGGATTAACACCATGCCCTGTACAGGCTGTAGTCATAATCTAGTGAATAATCGGTTTACGATTCAACTCAACCATTTAACCGACTTTGCGCTGCTAATTGCCGAGAGTAAGCCGATTTATTTGCCGCTGATTGTGAAGTAATGTGAAATGAGAAAAAACCTCACAGGTCTTCGCGACCTGTGAGGTTTGGCTGTCCCACCGAATCCCCCCTGACAAAATAACCTACCATGAATAGCGCAAAGTGTGATTTAGTTATAAAATAGCCCCACGCTTTGCCCCCTTCAACAGTGGGTTTTTTCAGTTCTTACCTAAGAGCGTTCCAATATAAAATCAAACGTCAATAGGAGGTGCTAAGTAATCAACCATTTTGCTCACTAAAAACAACCCTTGCTTTTTTTGCAGTCATGTGAAAACGTTCCCATTTAACCATAATGTCAAATTAGTTTAACAGTTAGGAGAAATAACGATGAAGTTAAAAAATATATCCCTAATCGCGGGGCTACTTGTATGTGGCCTAGCTCTTACATGGTTCTCAGCCATGGCCGCCCCCACCCTACCTATGGTAGATGATTTTGAGGGAGCAAACCTCCCCTTAGGCAAGGATTCCTTTGGTAATGACGTGGGTCTAGTTACCTTTGGTGGTCAACACCCCACACTCACGCAAACAATTGTCCTTACGGGAAGTGCCATGGCTCGCCCTGGTCAAGGCGCGAGTAACAAAATACTTAAGATTGATTACGATGTGAGTGCATATGGTGGTTATACCCATGCCTTTGAAAACGCCACCGTTAATCAATGGGTCAGCCAAAATTGGAAGAACTATACGGGCATGAGCGTTTGGGTCTATGGCGCAAACACTGGCAAGAAAATCCAGTTCGAAATTTTTGATAACCGTACGACCACGGGTGACTCCTGCGAACGCTGGATTAATCAAGTCGATGATAATTTTACGGGTTGGCGGAAGATTGAAATTCCCTTCACTGCCTTCACTCGTGGCACAGGGTTTCAGCCCAGTGGCGCGCCTGATGACGGTTTAACCTTAACTGAAGTTTGGGGTTATGCCGTTAACCTGCCTGGTGGCACTGGCGCGAAGACGAACTATCTTGATGAGGTCATGCTTGTCGGGGGAAAAATCCCTGAGACCATCATTGATGATTTTGAAGTCTATGACGCTGAACTCAAAAAATTTCCTGAAATTACAAATTGGGGAAATCAGAGTGATGCCGCGCTGAACCCTAACCTCATGCAAGTGGACTCACCTTCACCGCTGCCTGGTGGAATAACGGCAACCAAAGTGCTGAGTGTAACATATGATGTATCAGCAGGTGGTTGGGGCGGCTTCACCCATGCTTTTGCCAAAAGTCAGGATTGGACTAACTATGAAGGCTTTAGTTTCTGGTTCTATGGCATGAACACTGGCACGAAATTTATTCGGGTCGAAATCAAAGATGGTGGTGAAGGCGTGAGTGGCGAAGGCAACGCGGAAATATTCTCCTATTACTTCACCGATGATTTTACGGGCTGGAAACATTTTGTACTGCCCTGGTCAGAGTTCGCCCGCCGCACCGATTATAACCCTGGCCCCAATGACGGCCTCTCACTAAAACAGATGTGGGGCTACGCCATTGGCATGGACGGTAAAGACGGTGTAGACAATAATCCTCCTCCTATACGGAAAAAGGGTTCATACTATATGGAAAATGTCGCTGTTTATGGCAATAAGAGCGGCGGCAACCCCACCCCAACCCCAACAGCACCTCAAACTAGCGTGGGGCTGGGCAAGGCCATGTATCGGGTCAATGAAGGGAGTAGTGTGGCCATTAGTGTCACCCTAGAAACTACGGCCACAGAAGCCGTCAGTGTCGATTATATGGGGACGGCTGAGACCGCTACCGCCGGCCAAGATTACAAAGCCATTACGGGAACATTAACCTTTAAGGCGGGCGACCCCATGGGCACCACCAAAACTTTCATGGTAGAAGCCTTAGCCGATACCACTAATGAAGTCGGTGAGTCACTCAGCGTAATGTTGGTTAACCCCATTAGTGCCACTCTTGGCAAGGTAAATACCGCCAAGGTTATTATTAACGCCAATGGCTTGCCCTACTTAGACTCGAAACTCTCTACGGCTGAACGGGTGAAAGATTTATTAGCCCGTATGACCGTTAAAGAAAAAGTCGGGCAGATGACCCAAGTTGAAAACGGACAAACTGAGGGTAAAGAAACAATCATTACAGAGTACACGCTGGGTTCAGTCTTATCGGGTGGCGGTGGCGCGCCCAAGTCGGGTAACAAGCCGATTGATTGGGCGAATATGTATGACCGTTATCAAGAATATGCCTTAAGCACTCGCTTACAAATCCCCTTAATTTATGGGATTGACGCGGTGCATGGCAATAACAATCTGTATGGTACCACCATCTTCCCCCATAATATTGGTTTGGGCGCGACCCGTAACCCCGCGTTAGCCGAAAAAATTGGTCGGGTGACGGCGCAAGAAATTGCCCCCACTGGCGTTGATTGGACGTTCTCGCCCTGTTTATGTGTGGCCCGTGATGAACGCTGGGGCCGCACGTATGAAAGTTTTGGCGAAGACCCCGAAATCGCCAGCATGATGACCACCATTATTGATGGCTATCAAGGCACTAAATTAAGTGACCCCGACTCCATCTTAGCCACCGCCAAACACTATGTGGGTGATGGTGGGACAAAGGATGGGCTTAATGAAGGCGATACCCAATTAGATGAAGCCACCTTACGGGCGGTTCACCTGACCCCCTTCACCGACGCACTGAAGCATAATGTTGGCTCAGTGATGCCTTCTTACAGTCGTTGGAATGGGACCAAAATGCACGCCGAGAAATACCTCATGCAAGATGTCCTCAAAGACCAAATGGGCTTCAAGGGCTTCCTCATCTCTGACTGGAAAGCGATTGACCAAATTGACACCATAACACCCGTCAATTATAACAACCAAACTCGGACCTCCATTAACGCGGGGCTAGACATGGTTATGGTGCCGTATGATTATAAAACTTTCACCACAGCCCTGTTAGACGAAATCAATAATGGTAACATTGAAATGTCACGCATTAATGATGCCGTTAGCCGCATTTTGACCATTAAGTTTGAAATGGGCTTATTTGAACGACCTTTCAGTGACCGCACTAACATCGGCAAAATCGGTTCAGATGAACACCGTGCAGTTGCCCGTGAATCTGTCCGCGAATCATTGGTATTGCTCAAGAATGATGGCAAAATTCTGCCCTTATCCAAGACTGCTAAAATTCTGGTGGCAGGTAAAAATGCCGATGATTTAGGCTATCAAATGGGTGGTTGGTCTATTAGTTGGCAAGGTGGCGGTGGCAATACCACTGTTGGTACAACCATTTTGCAAGGAATTAAACAAGTTGCTCCTGGTGCAACCGTGACCTTTAACAAAGAGGCTACGGGTACGCTGACAGGTGACATTGGAATTGTGGTTGTGGGCGAAGTACCCTATGCTGAAGGTTCGGGCGATGGCCCTGCACCCACGGCTGAAAAATTAAGCCTCAAGCCCGCCGATAAAGCGGTGGTAGATGCTGTTTGTAAAGCCATGCCCTGTGTGGTGGTACTTGTCTCTGGTCGTCCGTTGCTCATTAACGATGAGTTAGCCAAATCTAAAGCCTTCGTGGCCGCATGGTTGCCTGGCACGGAAGGCGCGGGCGTGGCGGACGTATTGTTTGGCGATGCGCCATTCACCGGTAAACTGGGCTTCACTTGGCCGAAGAGCTTTGACCAACTCCCCATTAACAAAGGTGATGGTAAGGAAGGATTATTCGCATATGGTTATGGCATGAATTATCAAACTGATACTCCCGTGCCAACCACAGGCGTAAATGAGGTTAAGTTAGGGCCAGGCGGCGCGATGTTCACCGCTCCTGCTAATACTTTCAACGTCGCAGTTACAGTTCGTTATAGCCAAACTGGGCCTGTCAATACGGGCGCGTGGCGGCATGTCGGCGTGTTTTATAGCATTGAAGCCATGGATGGTTCAGGTAAAGTGGTTACACCAACAGGTAAGTACACTATTAAAGTGCCTTACAGTGCGGCGGGCTTACCTAGCTCCATTGATGAAAGTAAGTTGGCTTTATATTACAAAGATGGCTCTGGTAAATGGGTCATGGAAGCCAGTAGTACCGTAGACACGGCTAATCACATGGTGATGGCGACCCCCAATCACTTTAGTGAATGGACGATTTTAGCGGCTGCCACCTCTACCACCACCAATAAAGTGAATTTGCCCATTATCATTAAAAAATAGGCAAGTTTACGCATTATGAATGAACGAGAGGGCGAAGCAGTTTTTCGCCCTCTTTCTATTTTGCCAACTATTAACCTGAGTTCGGGATAAAAAATTAGGAGGCGGATACACGCGGATTCGCGCGGATTTTTAATAGAGTTTATACCGATTAAAAAATCGTTGACATTTTGTAGGGGCAATGCCTTGTGCTTGCCCCCATTGTGGGCAGGGACAAGCCCTGC
>JAIFLK010000119.1:0-13497 GCA_020049115.1 Chloroflexota bacterium
TTATGAGGTGGTGTTGAATGAGGCTTTAGCGAAAAGTATGGGCGTGAGCGTGGGCGATTGGATTACGGTTAAAATTCCCGCTAAACGGGACTCGCAATGGCAGGTGGTGGGGTTGGTTTTTGAGCCGCTAGACCAAACCTCTGCCTTAATGTCCCGTGATACTTTGCTGAGGGAAATTCGTCAAGTGGGGCGTGGTAAATCCATTCGGGTGCAAACCTGGCATAACGATGCCGTTACTGAAGCGAACACCGCCGCCGCATTACGGGCAATTTATGAGGCCGAAAATTACGATGTCCTGGCGACCACCACCGACACGGCTCACCGCACCGTTGACCAACGCGTCAGGCAAATGTCACTCATTTTGGCTCTATTAACATTTATGGCGGTCATGGTGGCGGTGGTTGGGGCGATTGCTTTAAGTGGCACGCTCTCAATTAACGTTTTGGAACGGATTCGAGAAATTGGCATTATGCGGGCAATTGGGGCATCGGCGATGGCAATTTCGGGGCAATTTATTGGCGAGGGGTTAATTTTAGGCTGGCTCAGTTGGCTAGTGGCAATTCCTCTGAGTGTCCCTAGCGGTAAATTATTGGTTGATACGCTCTCAGTATTGCTTAATATTAAACTTGTTTATCGCTTTTCCACCGATGGCGTGTTATATTGGTTTTTAATTATTACGATTTTGGCCGTTTTAGCCAGTTGGTTTCCCGCGCAAAAGGCCGCCCAAACCAGTGTTCGTGACAGTTTATCTTACGCTTAAGTTCAATTTAACGAATAACTAACCCTCAAGGAGTCTAAAAATGATAACTCAACTATCAACACAATCAATCTGGTTCAAGGCTGCCGCGCTATTTGCCGTAATCTTTGGCCTACTCACCATTATCTCAGGCGGACAGGTATTATTATCTGCCGAAGCACAACAGGCAGCGGGAGCGTATGTTAATTTTGTAGTTTGGTTTAATACTTTGGCGGGATTTGCTTATGTGGTGGCAGGAGTTGGCATGTGGACACGGCAACCATGGGCCGCTAAATTGGCACTGGTCATAGCCCTCGCTACGCTGCTGGTATCTGGCTTATTTGCTCTGCATGTGCTAAGTGGTGGCGCGTATGAAATGCGTACCGTAATGGCGATGCTTTTTCGGACATTGGTTTGGGGGGGCTTGACGGTGTTGGCGCAACGAGATTTAAAACAATTACACTAAGGTTTAATCCGCCAAGCAATTTTATCAACGGCCTGCGATAAATCGGTGGCGGTATAAATAGCGGTGCTGTTCAAGTAGAGTTCCGATGTTTTAAAAACATCGGAACTCTTTTTTGCTACCTAGAATTAATTCCACATTACAACTATTTAGGTACAGCTAACCATGCCAACTATTTAGGTACAGCTAACCATGCCGCAATCTCTGCCTCAAATTCACTCAACTGCGTCACATCAAAGGCCAAATCCACCGCTTGCCGTAGCTGCGGCAAGGTTAATTGCTTGATTTGCGCCACCAATTCAGGCCGCAATTCCCCAAACAGGCGCGGCAAAGTTCGTAATAATAACGCTAAGGCTTCCTCATGTGCGCCCTGTTCAATGCCTTGCTCAATCCCCTGCTCAATCCCTTTTTCAATCCCCTGCTCAATCCCTTTTTCAATCCCCTGCTCAATCCCTTTTTCAATCCCCTGCTCTAGGGCTTGACGGTACACCTCCTGCACCGTAGGTAATTGTAATATATCCTCTTTGGTTAATAACGGCCCTAACCACTCCATGATATGTTTGCCGTCTTCAATCAATGTTTCAGCAGTGATAGCTTCCATAAGTTCATCTCCTTTCTGTAACCACAGATTTAATAACCCCTTAATTAACCAAAATAATTTGCCCTTTAATTGCCGCAGCCCCCACACCCTTAATTTAATAACCCCTTAATTAACCAAAATAATTTGCCCTTTAATTGCCGCAGCCCCCACACCCTTAAGCTCTCCATGGCCGCTAACTTGGCGCGCCGTCGGCTGGCAAACAGTTTAACAAACGCATTATGCTGCTCATTGCTCAACTCATTCAGCAACAATAACGGAATATTCTGCAAAAATAACTCTTGACTTATATAAACCCCTGTTTGCTCTGTGGGTTGATAACCAAACTTACTTAACGTTTCAGCTTGTGATGTTTTGGCACTAATGATAAAGGTTTGGATTGCTTCCTGCGGCAAATCGCGATTCGATTGGAGTTGCCGATAAAGCATATCGTAGGCAATCGCCTGACGAAAACTTGCTTCTTCTAACGATTGGGTATATTTGAACTCTAGCAGTAAATGGGTGGCGCGGCTATCGCGCAAGCCGTCGGGCAGATATTGACGTTGCTCCTCCGTCCACTGTTCACCTTTTAACAATTGGATTAAGATAATATCCACCTCACCCGTGACAGTAAATTCATCTAACACCTTAATCTGTAATGGGGTGAGCAGTTCGCGTAACATGGTCGCAAAAATTGTGTGCCATTTGGTGTAGGGGGCTGATTCTGACATAGCGATATTGTACCATAAATAAGCGAGGTTGCGAAAAACTTAGTCCGTTCGCCCTATTCAATCCGCCCAAGCGATTTTATCCACGGCTTGCGACAAATCGGTGGCGGAGGGCGTGGTATAAATAGCGGTGGTGTTCAAATTGTCATGCCCCAACAACATTGCAACTTGATTAAGGGGCGTACCTGTATCCACCAAATTTTTGCCAAACGTGTGGCGCAAGGTATGCGGCGTAACGGTTTTGGCCTCCAAATGGGCCACATGCGCCAATTTTTCTAGCATGCGTTGCACGGCGCGCGGCTGTAGCGGTTCACCGCGTTGCCCCACAAACAGCCATTTGGTGGTAGCTTCCCCTTTTTTGAGAAACTCAGGTTGTATCTCCAACCAACGTTGCACCGCCTTACGCGCATCCACATTGAGTGGCACTTCCCGATATTTCCGCCCCTTGCCAAAACGCACCACCACCCAGCCACTGCGCGCGGTCATGGTCACGTCACGCGGCTGTAACGCGCACACCTCCGAGACGCGCAAGCCCGCATGAAGCATTAAGGCGATAATGGCCTGGTCACGGCAGGCTAGTTCCGCCGAGGCGGTCAAGCCTTTGGCCTCTGCCAATTGCTCTATTTCCGCCGCCGCCCGTAATAAAGCATACGCCTCTGGCCGCGTGAGCCAACGGGGGGCATGAACTGGTTGACGCATTAGCTTAATCCCATGTAAGGGATTGCTGGCGACTTTATTTGCCTCAATTGCCCAATTGAAATAACTCCGTAAGGCGGCGAGATGGCGGTTGATGCTGGCGGGTTTGAGTTGTTTAATCTGGCTCAAATGTCGCCGATATTCGCGAATGTCTAACGGCGTTATCATGGTGATTTTTGGGGCGTGTCCCTGCGTGGTTTCAAACCAGGCCATGAACGCCTTAAGGTCACTGCTATAATTCTTAATAGTTAAGTGAGCGCGGTCAGTGGTCGCTAAATGCGCCAGAAATTGGGGTAAAGTGGTTTGCATGGAAACTGAGATTTTTAGTTTAGTCATCCGATGACTGACAGTCATCGGATGACTACTACTTACAATCGTGCTAAAAGTTCGGCTTTCTTGGTGCGATATTCTTTTTCCGTAATAATACCTTTCTCTTTCAATTCGGCCAAGCGTTCAATAGTGGTCAGAATGTCGGCGGATTGGCTGACGGGTGGGGCGGGGGGTGTTTCAGTTTGAACGGGAGGCGATTGATATGGCGCGGGTTCAGTTTGATAGCTAATGGGTTCAGTCACTGTCTCGGTGGGCGCGGGCGTAAATTGCGGTATGTTGGGACTGCTGACAATGGGCAAATCGCTCAAATTGACCAGACCATATTGACTGGTAAAAGTGAGCGACTGATTACCACCTTGTTGTTGCGACACCCCACCAATTTGATGATTTTGGGTGTCATAAATCGTTACCTGCCCATCAATCTCTATGGCTAAACGGCGCGGATAGCTAAAATAGGCATAACGCACATTATTTTGGCCGCCACTGGAGTTGGGCTGCCCTAAATCCGACGGCCACCAATTGCCTGAATAACCTGAATTTTGAAATGGGTCATTCATGGGGGCGGTTTGAAAGGGTTGGCTGGTGGCAATGAGTTGGGCGAGTTCATTACATAACCCATCGACCATATTTTTAAGGTTATAATTAAACATATCGCCGACCATGGTCATGCCCCCTTGCATCCATTGGCCGCCCCCGCCTAATTCGGGGTGATTAAATTGGGCCATCGTACCCTGACCTTGTACGACGGCTTGTAATAAAGTTGTGACGGCATCCACGCTTAGGCCATAACGTTGGGCTAAATTATTGATAACTTGCTGGGCTTCAGGGGTAAGTGGTCTCATGGTTGCTCCTGTGGACTGATAATTATGCTGAATATATAACGAAAGTTGATAATCTTGTAACAATAAGTAGTCGTGCTAAATTAAATTCATCCCAAAAAGAGGAGTTAGCACGCCCTGGTGCTAACAGTGACACACGAGGCGTGTGTCACTCCTCAAATAAGCCCTGAAATTAAATTCGCATGATTACTTAATGCCCTTAATTTCTGGAGTTGCAAAGTTTATTTTGTGACTCCTGTAAAACCAGTTAAGCGTAGAGTTAGCGTATTACAGAGATACGGTTAACGTCAAGCAGCGAAAAAGAAAATGAGTTATACATCAACTCTCTAAAGCAATACAACCTAACCCAATCTTTGTTATACAATTTGGTTATGATCAATCGGCCGCTTTTTCAGGCGGAAGTACGCGCGACACATCCACCGAGACGCGCAAGATATGTTCACCATTGCTAAAGAAGACCCCTTTAAGTGGGGTCACATCAGAGAAATCGCGCCCCCAGGTGAGGGTGATGTGTTGTTCTTGGGGAATAAGGTTGTTAGTGGGGTCAAAATCTATCCAGCCTAACTCAGGCACATAAACCGCACACCAGGCATGGGAGGCATCTGCCCCGACCAATTTTTCTTTTCCTGGAGGTGGTAAGGTTTCTATATAACCACTAATATAACGGGCGGCTAATCCTTGTGACCGTACACAAGCTAACATGAAATGGGCAAAATCTTGGCACACGCCGCGCCGTTCCTGCAACACCTCAGATAAGGGCGTGGCGATGGTGGTCGCGCCGGGGACAAAATCAAAATCATGAAAAATGCGCCCCATTAAATCACCAATGGCCTCTAAAATAGGGCGTGCAGGGGTGAATGAGGGGGTGGCGTAGGCGGCCAGTTCAGGAAAAACCGTTATCATGGGCGAGTTTAGGGTAAATTGGCGCGCCTCAAGAAGCTCTGGCTCTAAGCGATTTTGCAAATGGGAACGCACTTGCTCCCAGGGTGGGCTGTGCGGGGCGATTTGGTGAAGTTGCGCTAACGGTTCTTTGCTTCTAAATGTTTCGGTTGACTCAACCCGTACCTCACTGGTCGCGGTGATAATCGTTTTTTCATGCGGTTGGCGAATGGTGAAATAGTAGACCGAATTGCCGAAAAAATCGACCCGTTCTCGCTGGTCACTCCAAGTTGGCTCAACTACCAGTTCACTGCTGAGGCAGGTTTGGTTAAATAAACGGTGCTTAAACGTGCGCGGAGCTAAACGCGCCTCATTATAAGATAGGCTGGAGGGTTCCTCATACAGGTATTTGGTTTTGTGAGTGATACGATAATCCATGATGATTATTTGTTGGGTAGTCATCTGATGACTCGTAGTCATTAGATGACTAAACATTAAGCGATCTGATTTAAACTGTCCGCTAATAGTTCAGGTTGGATGGTGATTAATTGGTGTGAGATTTGGGCATGGCTGAAATAACTTCGGGTAATTACTTCAGAAATTTGACTGAGCAAGGAGGATAAATGGCCCATAAATTCATCTAAATTTTGGCGGACATTCGAGTCATTGACGGTTTGGGCCAGGGCCATGGTATCGGATAACCGTAATAATGTGGAGGCTTCTAAGATGAGTCGCTCCTCTTCGCTGAGACGGTAAGCAATGCGCTCGCGCGGCAATTTGGCGATATGGGCTTGCAACGTGTTAAGTTGATAGGCCAATGAACGGGGATTGGTTTCGTCTAAGAAGAGCAAATCTAGCACCGTTTGGGCTTGTAGATAGGAGCGATAACGACGACGATAGGTAATGACATTTTCCGTGGTTATTAATACTGTTTCTAATAATAAATGCTGCACGCTTTGTTCGTAATGAAACCCCAGCATGGAGCGAATGAAAGCAATCGTTAGGAGGCCGCGTTCTAACCGTCGCCCAATGTCCAACAATAGCCACCCCGCCTCATGGGTCATGCTTTCCGTATTCAGCCCCGCGAAGGCCATGAGCGTAGTAATCAAACGGTTAATTTCTTGTTGCACCTGCCCCAAATCCGCATGGGATTCCTGCTCTAGCAGCCGCCAGGGAACATCTAGCCCATCAATCACCCGCCAACTGTCGGTTGACCAGAGGTCTCGCACGGCATAAGCGGCCCGTGTCATGCCTCTAAGGTTGGCGGTGAGGCTGCCGCTGCGGTGGCTATCTAGCGTCACCGAGAGCAGTTCGCTGACGGGAAAGGCCAATCGTTTGGCCCCATCTTCACCGACAAAACCAGGGTAGGTCATGGTCACTTGAGTTAAAGCACGTAATAATTGACGCAGACATTCCGCCTCTATTTCATCGCCAATCACATCATCATCCCCAAAATAATTTAAAGTGGTGCGAATGAGGCGGGCTGTGCCTTCCGCCCGTTCCGCATATCGTCCCACCCAAAAGAGATTCTCGGCGGCACGGCTGGGCAAAAATTGACTACTCTTAAACGCACTCTCAATACGGCTGGCTTCCAACCATAAACTGGTATGTTTTTGCGGCTGCGAGGTCAGCACCCACGTATCTTTACTAATGCCTCCCGCCCAATTGGAAACCACCACATTTCTTTTTTCTAAAGCACTCCGAGTTAACCCACCTGGCATGACCGTGTAAGTTTGATTATGCCCAACTAAAAAACTCCGTAACACTGCATGACGGGCTTCAAACTTACCATTGATTAAGGATGGGGTGGTGGAGAAGCTAACAAGCTCTTGCCCCACATAAAATTGCGGCTGGGCTTTTATCTGGTCACGTAAGGTTTGTAAGGCTTTTTTGCTTAATTGCGGCCCAAAAATAGAGCGAATTTGCGCTTGACGGAAAATCCTTTTGATGAGCAATTTGTCTATATTTTGTAATACATACTCTAACTCTTTGGGCTGCCCACACCACCAACTAGCCGCACTGGGTAGAATTAAATCTTCATTTAGAAAATGTTTTGCCAGCCCTGGCAAAAATGGCATCAGGCCAGGATTTTCCAACACCCCACTGCCTAACGGATTGGCAATAGCTACATTTTGCCGTCGCGCCACCTCTAACAGCCCCGCCACCCCTAAACGAGAGTCTTCGCGCAACTCCAACGGGTCACAAAATGAATCATCGACCCGTCGCAAAATGACATCAACTTGCTGTAATCCTTCCAAAGATTTCAACCAAACGTGACCCTCTCTCACGGTTAAATCTTCGCCCTGCACCAGCGAATAGCCCAAATAAGAGGCTAAATAGGCATGTTCAAAATAGGTTTCGTTATGGGGGCCAGGGGTCAAGACGACGATACGGGGGGAACTTTTGCGCTCTGGAATTAAGTCAGCCAGAGCAGAACGTAGCTCTTTGAAAAAGTTCGATAGCCGATAAATTTGCCCATCTCGAAACATGCCTCGTAATACTCGCGCCATAACGGTGCGGTTTTCCAGGGCATAGCCCGCGCCCGATGGGGCTTGGGTGCGGTCAGCTAAAACCCACATGCGTTTGTCTGGGCCACGCGCCAAATCTGCGGCATAGATGATGAGTTGGGGTGCGCTGGCCGTCTGCACGCCATCACATTGGCGCAAAAAACCCGCATGGTTAAACACTAATTCTAGCGGCAGTTTCCCTTGAGTTATCAATTTACGGGGGCCATAAATATCAGCCAAAATTAAATTGAGCAAGTGGGCGCGCTGAATCATCCCTTTTTCAATTACTTGCCAATCTTTTTGACTAATAATGAACGGAATTAGGTCTAAAGCCCAGGGGCGTTGTAGCCCTTGGGGGTCGCCATGCACATTGTAGGTGACTCCATTTTCCCGTAATAAACGGCGAAGTTCCTGATGGCTCCGTTCCAACTCTTCGGGGCCGAGGTTTTCAATGGCTTGCACAAATCCTTGCCAATGATGTTTGACATGCCCTTTTCTGACCCACATTTCGTCGTAGGTATCTAATTCGGGAGTATAACCACTGAGTATGGGACTACGAGCCACTTCTATTGTTTTATTCATCGTGAACTATAAAAGCTAAATTTTGCGAAAGACCTCACAGGTTTCTAAAACCTGTGAGGTCTAAAAATTATTTATTGGTCAAAAATTCGGTGAAGGTTTTAAACATGGGGGCATTGGCAACTAAGGCATTGTTATAAACAAAGCGAGGCGTTTGCTCAAAATGGTTGGCAAAATCTTGGGGTAAATAGTGGCGTAAAAAATCGGGTTTTAAGTGGGCTAACCCCGCCTCGGTCACGGGGGCATGGCGGATGACAAGTTGAGGATGGTCAGGGTTAGCAATAATTTCACCTGGCTGACAAATTTGACGGTCTAGCTCCACTAGAAAATACCAACCATATTCATGGGCGGTGCGGCTATTGGGTTCGGGGTAGATATTTTCACCAAAATAGACCAGGCGCGCCGAGGTAATTTGGGCATCGACCTCTTCAGCCACTTCCCGATAAAGCGCGTCAATCAACGCCTCACCAAAATCAACTCGCCCGCCAATGAGGAAAGAATATTGTTTATCATTCGCCCATTCGGTGAGCAAAAGTTGACCATGTTCAAAAATTAAGGCACGTACACAAATGTTAATATATTGATTTTGTTTCAATTTCATACTCTTATCCTAAAGGGTCTAAGGTTATCAGCAGTCATAACTCCAACATTGTACCTGAGTAAGCGGTTTGAGGCCAAAAATGAACGGTTATAAAACCAAAAAGGGAAAACTGAACCAACAGTTTCCCCTTCATCTACGCCACACCCCATAACCCAGCCAACTTATTCCATGCAGAACCACAATCAGCCAAAAAACCAGTTGATAGGCAAACTTGGCGTTTTTATGACGCAAGTTATATTGCGCCACCAACGCGCCAGGCCAGCCCCCCGCCAACTCTGCCAAATGGAGTGAATTTTCCGAAATGCGCCAGGCCCCGCGTTGGGCGCGCTGTTTATCTTCGTAATATAACCATAAGGTGATAACACTCATCACGCTATAAACAATCAACGGTAATGGATTGCTGGCAACCCATAACATATATAACGAAGCTGCTAATGGAAAAAGTATTAATAATTGCGCCATCATTTCCTTAATAAAATGAAGTTTGGTTGAGTTGTGGATTTTTGCGGAGTCCAAAGCCGTAGGCTTTGAGTAGTGGGTCAAAGCCTACGGCTTTGGACTCCAACGGTTATTTAAGATTTCGAATAGGGTTTGCAAGGTTCATTTTCTTTAAAATTCGTTCATACTTACGCCGCATAGCCGTCCAATGTTTCACATTTTCCGCTAAAAATTCATCTTTGGCATTGGGCGCGAAAACCCTTGATAATTCCCATAACTCAATATACTGGTTTATACCTTCCTCAATGGTTAATTGGGGTAAGATTCGCGCTTGCTCTTCCGCTTCCCAGACATTGAATTGTTCGTAACCTGCTAACATCTGCTGTAAAAGTTCTTTTTGGGACATGGAAACTCCATGAGAGTTTACTAAGGAGTCCGCAATTCTTTGCGGACAATCCACAAATAATTGTGGACTTCTAAACAAAACAACCTCCAACATTGTACTTGAATCAGCGGTTTGAGGCCAAAAATATCGAATCAAAAAAGGGGCAACTGATTACTCAGTTCCCCTTTTAATTTAACTTAGGACTTACGCAAAAATCGCGGAGTTAGCACGCCCTCGTGCTAACAGTGACACACGAGGGCGTGTGTCACTCCTCAAAATGAACGGTTTTCAAAATGAACGGTTTTGCGTAAGTCCTATAACTAACATTTCAGTGAGGAGTCATCAGGTGACTTCAAGTCACCTGATGACTAAACTAGCTGAACGCTAGATTTAGTAATCCATCCCGCCACCCATACCACCGCCGCCACCCGCAGGGGCCTTGTCAGGCTCAGGGATGTCGGTGATGAGGGCTTCGGTGGTTAAAATCATGCCCGCGATAGACGCGGCATTGGCTAACGCGCCCCGAGTTACTTTTGCAGGGTCAATCACGCCCGCTTTCACCATGTCGGTGTATTCATCGGTCATGATGTTATAGCCCATGCTCTTGTTGCCGGTTTCTTTTTGGCGACGGCGAATTTCTTCCACAATGACGGAACCATCAAGCCCAGCGTTGTGCATAATGCCACGAATCGGGGCTTCTAGCGCACGGCGGACAATGTTAATCCCCGTATGAATGTCAGCGACCTCACTGGTAACGCCATCTAACGCGGCCATGGCGTTGACTAAAGCCACCCCACCACCAGGCACAATGCCTTCTTCGACAGCGGCGCGGGTTGCACTTAAAGCATCTTCCACGCGATGTTTCTTCTCTTTCAATTCGGTTTCAGTCGCGGCCCCAACACGGATAATCGCCACGCCGCCCGCTAATTTAGCCAAGCGTTCTTGCAATTTTTCACGGTCATAGTCAGAGGTGCTGGCATCAATTTCGGCTTTAATTTGGTTAATGCGCCCTTTGATGTCATCTTCTTGGCCTGCGCCACCCACAATCGTGGTGTTATCTTTGCTGGCAACCACTTTATCACAACGACCTAAATCAGCTAAGGTAGTGGTCTCAAGTTTGCGACCCATTTCTTCCGTAATGAGCGTGCCACCCGTCAAAGCAGCAATGTCTTGTAACATTGCTTTGCGGCGGTCGCCAAAGCCAGGGGCTTTCACGGCTAAAATGCTGAAGGTGCCACGTAATTTATTGAGTACCAACGTCGCCAAGGCTTCGCCATCAATATCTTCAGAGATAATGAAGAGATTACGTTTGCCACTTTGAATGACTTTTTCCAACACTGGCACGAGGTCTTGGGCGGAAGAGATTTTCTTGTCATGAATTAAGACGTATGGATTTTCCAACACGGCTTCCATGGTGTCTTGATGAGTAACGAAATAAGGGGAAATATAACCGCGGTCAAATTGCATCCCTTCGACATATTCGGTTTCAAAGGCCAAGCCCTTGCTTTCTTCCACTGTCACCACGCCATCTTTACCCACTTTGTCCATGACTTCGGAAATTAATTCACCGATTTCAGCGTTTTGGGCAGAGATAGCAGCCACACTGGCAATTTCTTCTTTGGTTTCAATGGCAATTGCCATATCCAAAATAGCTTTGACAATGGCGGTAGTGGCTTGCTCCATGCCGCGTTTGAGCAACATGGGGTTAGCCCCCGCAGCCACATTCTTCAAGCCTTCCGTCACCATTTGATGCGCTAAAACGGTGGCGGTAGTCGTGCCATCACCCGCAATGTCGTTGGTTTTGGTGGCAGCTTCCTTCAATAGTTGCGCCCCCATGTTGGCGTAGGGGTCTTCGAGTTCGATTTCTTTGGCCACGGTTACGCCGTCATGGGTGACGGTAGGTGCGCCCCATTTTTTATCTAAAGCCACATTACGGCCTTTGGGTCCGAGGGTGGTGGCCACAGCTTTCGCTAAGGTATCAATCCCAACTTTTAGTTGGCGACGTGCTTCATCATTAAACAGTAATTGTTTAGCCATATTAACATTCTCCTATCAACACTAATTTTTTATTACGGTAGTTTATAGTACAGGGTATTGCTTGATTCAGGTCGTGAATTAGCCCATCACGGCTAATAAATCGCTTTCACGCATAATTAAATAGCGAGAGCCATTTTGCTTAATTTCGGTGCCAGCATATTTAGCAAATAGAACACGGTCACCCACTTTTACATCTAACGCATGGCGCACACCTTCGCTATCGCGTGAGCCAGGCCCAACCGCTAAAATTTTGCCTTCCATGGGTTTTTCTTTGGCGGTTTCAGGTAAGATAATCCCTGAAGCGGTTTTTTCTTCGGCTTCAATAGGTTCGACCCACACGCGGTCACCTAATGGTTTTAAGTTTAAAGACGACATAGTTTACCTCCGTTAAAGCTAGTTATGATGTTTAGTTTTCTATCTCGTTATCATGTGATAACTAATTTATCAGATTTACAGTGAAGATATTAGTCTCATTCTATTAGAAGTACAATAGAATCCATGTTAGAAGTTTATTAGATTTTCTACGGAGGTTCTATGGGGTTTAGTGTGGTTACGCGGAGTTAGCACGCCCTCGTGCTAACCAGCGACACACGAGAGCGTGTGTCACTCCTCGTTTAAACCACACAATATCTCAAAGAACCAGTTTTATTACAAATACTCAACAGGTAACGCACGCGGCGCGAATAAATCAAGCAGGGTGAATTGCACAAAGACTGCAAAATTATCATCTATGACGGTAGATTGCTCAAACCGTAGCCAGCCAATCTGCTGTGAATTTTCGTCCTCATCCACCAACGGCATGACCTGCGGCCCCCAGTGGCGTGGATGATTAGGGTAAGTTACGGTATCTAGCCAATAGGCTTCCATTGCCCCCGCCCAACCGCGATTGAACAGTTTCCAGGCCGTCACGGTGAGGCCGATGGGGTGTAGGGCAAACAGTTCTCGCGCCGTCGTCACATCATGCGGATAAATCCATTGATGGCCGCCTAATTTTAAGACCTTCTCGGCGCGAAATTGCCATAATGGGGTGGCATATTTGGCCTTTGCTTGCTGAATTGCCCTCAGGGTAAGATTGGGCAATTCAAGGGTGTGTTGGTTGGGTAAGATGACTGAATAGGTCATATTGACATTAAAACATTTTATCAGGAGTGTAATGGCCTATAGGCCATTACACTCCTGATAAAATTGACAACGTTACTTATCTATGATAGGCTGACATGGTTCACTATCTCATGAGGGGATTCGCTACTGCTAGCGTGCTAGTAGAGGAACTTCCCGACTTCCTGCCTCGGCGTGAGTCGAGGCAAGGTTGCCTCACGAAACAGCAAGTGAGGGCGGGTCAGGGGTAACTTTGGCCTGACTACAACCGTAACAGAGAGTAATCCCGCCAGCGGCCTACGGGTGCGGGTCAGGGGTGAAAGGGTGGTGTAAGAGACCACCAGCGAGGTCAGTAATGGCCTCGGCTAGGCGAGCGTGCAACTGGGAGCAAGGTGAGTGGGCTGGGCTTTGGTTCAGTCTCATCGCAGCAGCGACGGCGAGGCTAGATTACACCTAGCAAGTTAGGCGCGGCCAGGTGGCTTTAGGTCACTTGAGACAGATGGCGATTAAAACAGAATCGGGGGTATGAACCTCATGAGGTAGCTGAACAAAAGTAATAAATGAGAAGTAAAAAATTAGAATACTTTAGGACTTACGCAAAAAT
>JAIFLK010000119.1:13512-19215 GCA_020049115.1 Chloroflexota bacterium
AAATCGCGGAGTTAGCACGCCCTCGTGCTAACAGTGACACACGAGGGCGTGTGTCACTCCTCAAAATGAACGGTTTTGCGTAAGTCCTATACTTGTATTTTTTAGAGGGGTTCAATATCTTGAACCCCTCTTATTTTTTTCTCACTTCTCACTAATGTCACGTAATTGTTCAAACAACTGACGCTGTTGAGGGGTGATGGGGGCGGGCAGGCGCACGTCAAGGCGGGCATATAAATCGCCATGGTGGCCTGATTTGCGGAGGTGGGGCATGCCTTTGCCTCGTAAACGGAAGGTTTGTCCATTTTGTGAGCCTTCGGGTATTTTCAGTTTAAGTTCCCCCGCTAAGGTTGGTACGGTGATTTCGCCACCCAAAATTGCGGTATATAAATCCACTGGCACGGTGGTATATAAATCATCCTCTTTGCGCTCAAAACGAGCATCAGACGTAATCTTAACTTTTAGATACAAATCGCCATCTGGGCCGCCATTCATGCCAGGGTAGCCTTGTCCCCGTACTCGCACCTTCGTCCCATCACTTGCGCCCGCCGGTATCCGCACATCAATCCGTTTGCCATTGTTAGAGAAAGCGCGCAACGCACCATGATAGGCTTCCACCAGCGTAATCTCAGTCTCATGTTCGGTATCCTGCCCAGCCCTAGCACGGGAACGACCTGCTTGTTGTCCCCCCATCCCCCCACCGAAAATCGTCCCAAAAAAGTCCGAGAAATCCGCATTACCACCAGCCCCACCGCCAAATAAATCTTCAAAATTAATATTGGTTTCACGCGGGCTACCTTGGGCATTGCTCCATGATTGCCAATCAAAGCCGCCTGGGGCGCGCCCAGTTTGTTGCCATTGTTGCCAACTCGCGCCTAATTGGTCATACTTGGCCCGTTTTTCAGGTGAGCCGAGGACTTCATTGGCTTCGTTAATTTCCTTAAATTTAGCCTCAGCCGCGGGGTTATTAGGGTTGACATCAGGGTGATATTCGCGCGCTAATTTGCGATAGGCGGCCTTAATCTCTTTTTCTGAGGCATTCTTCTCTATGCCTAAAATCTTATAATAATCTTTATAATCCATAATTAAACCTCCAAGCCTAATCTTACTTTGATTATAGCCACTTTAAACCATTTTAACCAACTTGTGTTGGAATTACCTAAGATGTGGGGGGTAAAGTAGCAACCTGGAGTGGCAACGCTTTAGCTCTGCCCCGTATATTCTAATATATATCTAACAAACGTCTAACATATATCTAACATTCCTCTAACGAAAATCTAACATAGCCCCTATAAGATACAATCAACATCAGCACTGGAGTGGCTGATAAATAAACATTATACCGATTAAAAAATGAGGTGTTATTTCGTAGGGGCAGGGCTTGTCCCTGCCCACAATGGGGGCAAGCACAAGGCATTGCCCCTAGGCAAGCACAAGGCATTGCCCCTACAAAAACCCTAAATCGGTATAATGTCTAATGAATAACTTCATCAATCATACGTGTTAGTATAAACAGGAGGCATAACTATGTTTAGACAAGTTTATAATCCGTGGTACGATTGGAACAATCAATGGCGTGAAATGGAGCAGTTACGGCGTGAAATGAACCAACTTTTTGAAGTGACCGCGCAACCCACAGCAGCAGGTTTTCCCGCCATGAACGTGTGGACGAGTGACGATGCCGCGCTTGTTACGGCTGAAATTGCTGGGGTAACACCAGATAATTTAAACATTGAAGTCTCTGGTAATACTCTGACGGTAACTGGTTCTCGTGAGGCTGAAAAGCTACCTGAAGGGGGCAAATATCATCGCCGCGAACGCAATATCAGCCAATTTAGTCGCACTTTTCAATTCCCATTTACCATTAACGCCGAAGGCATCGAGGCATCTTGTGAAAAAGGGGTATTACGCCTCGCTCTCCCCCGTGCCAAAGCCGAGAAACCCCATAAAATTACTGTAAAATCTTAATATAGGAGGGTGATATTATGTCAAACGAAACTTTAGCAACCCAAGAAGGAACTAAGAAGGAAGTACAAACTAGTGGGGCAGAACGGCTACAGGCCCGTAAAGCCTATATTCCTCGAACCGATATTTACGAACTGCGTGATGAAATTATGCTAGTGGCCGACATGCCTGGGGTGGATGAAAATTCCGTCGATATTACGTTAGAGAAAGATGTTTTGACCCTTGAAGGCTTGGTTGAATCACCCAACTTTAACGACTATCAATTGAGTTACAGTGAATATGGCGTGGGCGATTATCGCCGCCAATTCACTCTCTCCAATGAAATTGACCGTGACCGCATTGAGGCCACGGTTAAAAATGGGGTTTTAACCTTACGTTTACCCAAAGCTAATTTTGCCAAAACGAAGAAAATCAGCGTGAAATCACTCTAGTGTCTCGTCAATCGTCAATTAATGGAATGGTGTTAGTCATCAGGTGACTTCTAGTCACCTGATGACTCAACAAATCACACTTGACAGAAATCACACTTGACAGGACACTAGGTTCTGTTGATATTTCACGAGTAGTCAGCATTAGAGAACGCTGACTACTCGTGATTTCGCTACCAATAACCCAAATTTTAACCACCTGTAAATTTTCAGGGGATGGCGATGGAGTCCAAAGCCGTAGGCTTTGAGTAGTGAGACAAAGCCTACGGCTTTGGACTCCGTATCCCTCAATTATTTACAGGTGGAATTTTAACAAAACCTAAGTTAAAGGGGGCGCGGGTAGCATACTGTAGGTTCAATAGGACTTACGCCAAAAGGCAAAATCCCCCCCCTCAGTCTCCCCCAAAGGGAGGGAAGTTTTACTCCCTCGCCCTGTGGGAGAGGGTCGGGGTGAGGGTTCTGCGTAAGTCCTATTCAAAATAAAAAGAGCGAGTGACAATTATCGTCGCTTGCTCTTTTTATTTTAGTTGCATAACTGCGGATAACCTGCTCAAATTGCTTTTCATCGCGGGCTTTCAATTTTTCAAGCGGGTCTATGATTGTCTCGGTGTATTACAAAAAGATATTTATGATGGGTTTATCCGCTTGACGGCATCCTCAACTCGAATCACCCCTGGTTGAACTACTTTTGCATTAAGGCCACGCAATCGAAGTTGCTTACCTTCAGGGGTACTAATAAACTTGACCGTTTCCACCCCAAACCGTTCCGCAAATTTTTTACAGCCCGTATGCGGTTGGGCGGTTATTTCAATCACCGCCGTGCCGATAGCCAATTGAGTCCCTGGCGGCAAATTTTCCTCGCTCAAATCAAGGTCAACAAAAAGCTGGTCGCCCGCCCACCGCCAGCGCGCCTTATCGGGTGCGGCCAGAGCCATCAAGCGCGCATTGATTACATTTAACTGCATGTCAGGGTGTGGCGAACCATCTGCGGTGCGGGTGCTGCTGCGGTTTTTCCAACTATCACCCACCAACCCCTCCGCCAAACTCAATTCACCCACCGTCAAAACCTCCCGCTCCCCCACCTCTGGGCGGCGCACAATCATTGCCAACCTGCCCTCCTCACGGGGCGACTGGCGAATATACTCTAAACCTGCTTCTAGCTCTTCCATTGTTACATATTGTATATTATCCATTGTTTTCTCCTTTTCTTCCTCTCTCCTTTTTCATTTCTGCCAGGGTTTTAGCCAATGCTGCCGCCATGCTATATTGCGGTTTATAGCCAAAATCTTGCTTGGCTTTAGAAATATCGTAATAATGGCTCATGGCGAGAACGCTACCAAGAAAGCGAGTCATAGGTGGTTCACCAGGTAAACGTAGTATATAGTAACATGCCTCTAACACCCCACCAACCGCCCGCGCCACGACCTTAGAGACTCGCCGTTTAATCGGCGGTAATTTAAGTTGTTGTAATAATTCACTCGTCCAGGGCCATAATAACACTGGTTCATCTTGGCTGATGAAATAAACCGACCCCGCCACGGGCGAATCGGGGCCAAGAGCATCTGCGGCGAGGAGGTGGGCGCGGGCTGCATCCTCCACGTAGGTCAAATCGACTTTATTTGTGCCGTCCCCCACCTGGATCAGCCGCCCCGCTTGGGCGCGCGCCAATAAACGGGGCAATAGTTGGGTATCTCGCGGCCCCCAAATCAGGTGAGGCCGCAATGAAACGGTGGCTAATCCCTGTTTGCCATTGGCTTTAATGACAACCTGTTCAGCCAACGCTTTGGTATGAGAGTACATGTTCTCAAATTCCAACGGATAAGGCAGCGACTCATCAGCACCTTCATGGGCTTGATTATCAAAAATGACGCTGGGCGAACTGGTATAAACCAATTTCGTTACGCCTTCTTCTTGGCAAGCGGCAACGATATTTTGCGTGCCTAGCACATTGGGCTGATAAAAAGAGTTCCAGGTTCCCCACACGCCAGGGCGCGCCGCCACATGAAACACTGTTTCCATGCCCATACAGGCTTGGATAACAGTGGCCGCGTTCGTTATATCCCCTTGAATCACCGTCACGCCCTGCGTGGCCAGGTCAGGATAATGGCCCCGCGACAAGATGGCAACGTCATCGCCCCGCGCCAAAAGTTGTTCTACGATATAACGACCTAAAAAACCACCACCACCCGTCACTAATGCTTTCATAGATATTGTTTACTTTTGTTTACCGTTGATTTCTATCGTATACAAGTGTGGACGCGAACTTTTCGTGTCTTTCGCGTTCTACTCTTTCACCCAATTGACCACTTTTAAGTGCGGCACGCGCGTAAATTCCTTAATATTGTTAGTTACTAAGGTGATTTTCAAACTTAAGGCATGGGCCGCAATGAGCATATCTAACGCCCCAATGGGTGTGCCTTGCCGCTCTAATTGGGCGCGCAAAGCCCCATACATGAGTGAGGCGGGATAATCAAAATCAGCCACGATGAGCGGTAAAAGGAACTGCTCTAAGGCGCGGCCATTTTGGGCGGCATGTTGACTTTTATGCACCCCAAACGTTAACTCCGCCACCGTAATGGAGGAGACTCCCACATCCCCCACCGCGCACCCCTGAAATGCCTGTAAGACGCTGAGGGGTTTGGATTTGATGAGGTAAATACAAATATTGGTATCAAGCAAATATTTCATGAAAATAGGTCTTCTCTAACTTGTTGCGTAGGCTGGTCACGTTCCGTCATAAAGTCCGCCGAGAATTTATCTAGGCTATCTATCAAGGCTTGCCAAGAATTTTGGTAAGGAATGAGCATCACTGCATTGCCTATTTTCTTGATAAAAACCTGTTTCCCATTAAAGCGGAACTCTTTTGGTAAACGGACAGCCTGACTCTGCCCATTTTGAAATAGTTTGGCTGTTTTCATAGTCACAACCTCCCTAAAATTAAGTATAGATTATAAGTATATACTTAAAAGACCAAAATATCAAAATATCGGCTGACGGTATGAAAAGAGTAGGGTAACGTGGGGCAGTTGTCAGCTATCTGACCCGCCCGCAGCTATATTACGTACCAAATGAAAACGACACTTTCGCCATGAAGTTGTGTCCAGAATTTATTCTGGACACAGGGAGTTGCCATAAAAGTGTAACTTTAGAATCAAACGCACTATAAGTATTTATTCAAAAGTTCTAGGAGTCTCTAGTACAGATTTAAGGTGAGTTTTCGCATTATACTGCGTACCGAATGAAAATGGCACTTTTGGCGTAGGAGTCCGCAATTATTTGCGGGCTGTCCGCAAAGGATTGCGGACTCCTAATG
>JAIFLK010000067.1 GCA_020049115.1 Chloroflexota bacterium
CTACTAATAATCGCCATTGTCGTTGTAGTAAGTAATAGAAGAGATAACCACCCACGAAGGCGAGAGCCGTTTCTTTGCTTAATAAACTTGCCGCTAAAGAGAGCGCGGCCTGGCGGGGTTTTTGTTGCTCAAAGGTATAAATGGCGAGTAGGGCGAACATGAGGGAAAATGGCTCAGTTAAATCTAGGCGTAAGCTGGTTAATTGTCCCACAAATAAGCCTACGAGTACCGCATACCATGGGTTATAGTGATATTGTATTAGTAATAATCCCATAAGGTAGGTACTGTAGGTTAAGGCTGCGATATTTAGCCCGATTAAGACCCAGGGCAGGGCGGTGGCTTGACCTAAGCTAAACAGACGGGCGGTGAGGGGGTATAAAATGCGCTGATAACGATAGGCGGGTACGTCTAGGTAGGGCGCGGCGGTGAGGGGGTAAAGGGCAATGTGGTAGGCGAATTGTCCATCATAGCCATATATATCAGCCGCATGGATGGCTAAAGGGGCATTGTAGACTATGCCAACTCGCACAAAGGCGAGGGGATTCCCGTTGTGGCGGGCGAGAATGTAGCTTACGTAGCTAATGAGAATCATAAAAACAAAGAGGACATGCCCTTGTTTGCGCCAGATGTGGCGCGCTGCTGAGGTTATTTTCATGGGGGGATTAGAGTTTGCAACGAATTACACGAATTAAACGAATTGTTATATTTTTAATTCGTAAAATTCGTGTAATTCGTTGCAAAAGTAGTTATATCGTGGTGCGGATATTGCGGGGCGCGTCATGGTCGGGGTCTAGCGGGGGGGCGGGGAATTTATTTAGCCAGAAGCGGAGGTCATAGCGCGCTTCCCAAACCCCTTGCGCGCCGACATAGCCAAAACTGAGGGCATAAAGCAAGATGAAGGGGACGGCGACCCCATGCCCATTCGTGGCAGCCAGCCATGCGCCCCAAAAGGAGTAGAGGCTGAGGGCGACTTCACCAATAACTAGCCCATCTAGGGGTAAGCGGTAGACGCTATCTTGCCATTTATCTTGGGCGGAGGCAACGTTAAATTTGGGGGTGCGGCGGAAATTGTTGCCCACGCCTAATAAACCCTCCATAATGGCTTTGCTGTTGCTGAGGGCAATGCCGCCGCCGACTAGGGCGAGGAGTGGCATGGCTTTGTAATGTTGCCGCCATGTTTTGGGGTAGAGCATGATTTGGGTGACGAGGTACATGAAGGGCGGGCCAAAGCTGCCTAAACTAAGGTAGATTAAGGGGAAGCGGATTTGTTCCATGCTGTTGTAATAAATCAGCATGGGCGTAAGTAAGGTTAATATCACCATGAGGGGGTGAACTAAATAGTTGCTCAGGTGGATGAGGGCTTGCAGTTTGGTAAACCAAGGGTGAACTAAATAGTTGCTCAGGTGGATGAGGGCTTGCAGTTTGGTAAACCAACTATAACGCGGGCTTAAGATGACGGGCTGGCCGAGTTTTTTGAGGCATTGAATGGAGCCTTTAGCCCAGCGAAATTGCTGCCGTTTGAAGGCGGCGAGTTGCGGCGGTAATTCGGCGGGGGAGATAATATCGCGGAGATAAACGGGCTGCCAACCGATGAGTTGGGCGCGATAGCTTAAATCCATATCTTCGCATAGCGTGTCCCCTTGCCAGCCGCCACTGCTATCAATGCAACTGCGCCGCCAAATACCTGCCGTGCCGTTGAAGTTGAGCAGATAGCCCGATTTATAACGGGCGGTTTGCTCAATGGTAAAATGGCCGTCTATGGCTAACCCTTGCGCGGCGGTGAGGCCAGAGTAATTTCTGTTAAGATGACCCCAACGGGTTTGCACGAAGCCGACTTGCGGCTGGGTGAGTAAGGGGGGGAGGGTTTGCCAGAGAAAATCGGGCGGCGGCACGAAATCGGCATCAAACATGGCGATAAATTCGCCGGTGGCTTGGGTCAGCCCTGCGGCGAGTGCGCCTGCTTTGAAGCCCACGCGGTCGCGCCGATGTAAAAGTGTAATGTTAAAGCCGAGTTGTTGATACCGTTTCACGGCAACGGCGGCGATTTCGGTGGTTTCGTCGGTGGAGTCGTCTAGCACTTGAATTTGTAATAATTCGTGGGGATAATCTAAACGGCTGATGGCCTCTAGGAGGCGATTGACGACGAGGGCTTCATTAAAAATGGGGAGTTGAACGGTAATTTTAGGTAATTTTTCCTCTGCGTCGGTGAGAGGGGATTTGATTGGGAGGGGCGTTGCTCCGTTGCGTTGCCACTCAAAATATAGGGTTATTAAGGTTAGAATGTAGGCATTAAAGGCGTAGACGGCAAGAAATAACGCGGTCATAACATAAAGGATGGTTAAAGCAAACATACACACTCCTAAAAATAGAACTTAGGCAAACATGCCTGGTTGGCAGAGGAGTCCGCAATCATTTGCGAGTTGCCCGCAAATGATTGCGGACTCCTGCGAAAGTCCTAAAAAAAATAAATCTGCTGCCCCAATGGGTTAGCAGATATTAACCGTAATGCGTGATACTTAGTCATCGGACTAATTGAGTATAGCATGATTAATTTGGGCTTACAAACATGGAACGCGAAGGAATATGAAAGGGGAACGCGAAAGACGCGAAGTAAGGCGAAAAACTTTCGCGTTATTTCGCACTTTTTCGCACTATTTCGCGTTCCGTTTCGCGATAAATGGTAAGGGTTAACAGGGCGAGGAGGAGGGTGCGGGTGAGGATGGTGAGGGGGAGTAATTCATTGAGGCCGCGTGAGAGGATGATCGGCCATTCTAAAAAATTAATAAAACTGAGGGCGATAATGAATAAAAGGGCGCGTGCTTGGGGTAAGGTGAGCAAAATGAGGGGGATGAGAAAGGTTTGCCATTGGGGACTCCAGCCTTTTGACCAGAGGATGAAAATTAAAAAAGTAAGGGTAGTAAAGGTAACGGTTTCTTGCATGGGGGGGAGTTGTGCGGGGCGGGTGAAGAAATATAACCCTAGCAGGGCAAATGGGGCTAGGGTGAGCCAGGTGGGTAGGCGGGAGGGGCGGTGCAGGGGGGTGGTGGCTTTGGCGGGGTCAAAATGGTCGCTGAGGGGGCCGAAGTTGCCGGTGGTATCATTACCATCTATTAACGCCCAGACGGTTTCATACGATGATTTGTGGAGTTGCGCTTGCAGAGAGGCGAGGGTCATGGTGGGGTTTAGCCCGATAAAGGGGCTGAACATGATGAGGCTGATGAGGGCGGTGCTGACGGTGTATTTCAGGGTGGTGGTGAAACCTTGCGTGCGCCAGATGGTGGCGAGGAGTAAGATAGGTAAATATTTGACCATGACTCCTAGCCCCAGGGCGAGGGCGGTGAGTTTGGGTTTGTCGGTGATGAGGCCGTAAAGGGTGAGGAGGATGAAAAAGGTGGTGAGGGCATCGAAGTTGCCTAACCAAAAGAATAAGGGAACAATGAGGGTGCTATAAATCCACGCGACTTGGGTGGCGGCTTCGCGGGAGGCCAGTTTTTTGGCGAGTTGATAGAGGAGGTAGAGGTTGCCACTTTCTACCAAAAGCAAGAAAGTGGCAAGTAGGAAACTGTAATTTTTGAGTTGCTGTCCGCCCAAATAGTAAAGGGCGAGGTTGAGGTAGGGGAAGATGGGCGGAAATTCATACCAATAATGGACGAAGGGGTAAAAGCCGCGCCGTGCCATGTCTGCCACATTAAAGTAATGTTGATAGTCGCCATAAAAAATGAGGCTGTCCAGGGGAAAGGCCAGTAATAACATGAAACGGTTAGCCAAAAATAGCCCTAAAATGAGGGAAATTTTGGACGGGGGGGGAGTGTTCATGCAGGTGATGGCCTTAAGGTTTAGATTTGATACTTAGGAGGGCAATGGGCGGTGCGGTGCGGGAGGTCAAGCGGGTAATGGCTAATTGTAATACGGTGTTGATGGCTTTGTAAATTTCTTGTTGGGAAATTTTGGATTGACCGCGCTCGCGATTAGCAAAAATAATGGGGGTTTCGGCAATGGTGTACCCTTGCCGCTGACATTTGAAGAGCATTTCAACTAAGAATGAATAGCCATTGGAAAAAATGCGGTCAAGGTCAATATTAAGTAATACTTCGCGGTGGTAGCAGCGAAAACCAGCGGTGCAATCATGCGCTTGCAACCCCAAGAGCAGCCGTGCCACTTGGTTGGCAGTCCAACTGAGGAAGCGGCGTTGCCAACCCCAATTGACGACTCCGCCTTGTGGAATATAACGTGAGCCGATGGCGACATGATAGTGATTGGTTAAGGCGACGAGTGCGGGAATGTAACTAGGGTCATGGGAAAAATCGGCATCCATGGTGATGAGGAGGTCTGCGCCCTCGGCTAACCCTTTTTTGAGGCCCGCAATGTGGGCTGTGCCTAAACCGAGTTTGCCAGGGCGATGAATCACGCTGACGCGGGGGTTTTGGGCGGCCAATTCGTCCATCAATTGACCCGTGCCGTCGGGGGAATTGTCATCAACCACAATCACTTTGGCGTTTAAGGGTAAGGCCAAAATTTGGTTGGTTAAGATAACAATATTTTCTTTTTCATTATAAGTGGGAATAACAACCCGAATATCCAAGACTAAATTCACTCCTTCGCTGCGTCAGGACTTACACGGAACCCTCACCCCAACCCTCTCCCACAGGGAGAGGGAGCAAAATTTCCCTCCCTTTGGGGGAGACTAAGGGGGGGATTTTACCCGTTTTACGTAAGTCATATCCGTGAGATAAAAAACAATCATACCATAAGGAGTCAATTTGGTCTATTTTGTAGGGGAATGGGAGGATTTTAAGCCTTAACCATTTTGATATTATTTAATATTTGGTTGCAATGGGTGATGCCTGAGGGGTAGCTAATGAGGCGATTGATTTCTAAGGCTCGTTGGCTATAAATTTCCGCTTTGGCTAAATCACTTGTAGCGAGATAGAGGCCGCCGAGATTGGCGAGGGCGGTGGCTTGATTGGCCCAATCGCGGGTGGTTTGATTGAGGGTTAGGGCTTGTTGATAGTAGCTTTCGGCTTGGGCGAACTCATTTTGGGCTTGGCAAATCATGCCTAAGCCATTCAAGGCGCGGCTTTCACCGACATGGTTATGTGCCTGCGAGAGGATGGTATAAGCGGTGTCTAGTTCTTTGCGAGCAACCTCAAATTGCCCCTGGGCTAAGGCCAAATAGCCGAGTTGAATGAGACTTTCGCCTCGTAAAATGGGGTCATTAGCTTGTTGGGCGGCACTTAAACTGGCTTGGGCTTCTACCTGAGCCGCTTCCCATTGATTTTGTAGCCGTTGATAGGCTGACCAACGGTGGGCTACGAGGGCTTGTTTCTTAGGGTCGGGGGTGGGTGATGATTGGATAAGTTGGGCGAGGCTGGTGAGGGCCTGTTTTTGTTCTTCCCGTTGACCTAACCGTTTATAAAGATGTTCACGCGCTAGGAGCAGTTCAAATTCGGGCTTGCTTTCGGCGGGCAGGTTAAGCTCAGTCATGGCTTGCCAGGTGGTGTTATACCAGGTTAAGGCCAGGGAATTATTTTGGAGTAACTCAGCTTGTTGGGCGGCTGCCCGACTATAGATTAATACTCGTTCATAATCACCTGCTTGGAGAAAATGGTGCGCTAATAAGGGGGCCACGCTCATTTTCTGACCGTTATAGAGCCGTTCTAGCACTTCGCCCGCCTCAAAATGGATGCGCCGTCGTTCTAGTGGGCTTAGTTTTTGGTAAAAAGCCTGCCGAATTGCAGCGTGGCTAAAACGCAATAAATTGTAACACGGGTCGGCTTTAATGAGTTGCCGTTCAAGGGCAATATCAAGACTTTCCAGCACATTTTTCTCAGGCAGATAACTAATTTCCAGTAATTCAGTCAGTTTGAACTGCTGCCCTAAAATGGCGGCTTGGGATAATAAGGTTTGAATTTCCTTGCTTAAACGCTTGACGCGGCGGGGAATAATTTCTTGCAGGGTGGCAGGTAAATCTTCTACCGTGACGGTTTCAAAATGCCACTGATTATTTTGATAAGTAACAATTCCTTCATCCACTAGCCCATAAATGAGTTGTTCCAAATACATGGGATTGCCCTGGCTACGTTGAGCCAAAACTTCAATCAAGGGCGCGGGTACTTGAGAACTCCAATAATGATGCAGATAATTTTGTACGGCCTCTTTGTTAAATCGAGTGAGAGAGAGCGTATTATTAATGGCATGGCGTTTCAAAATCTCCTCCAAAAAGGGATTTTGCCGAACATCAGTATGACAATAACTTACTATAATCATTAAGGGGAGGTTGTAGCAACAACGGGCTAAATAATCTAATAAATAAAGGCTGCTGGTATCAGCTAGATGTAAATCTTCCCAAATGAGCAGCATGGGAAGGTTACTGAGGAGGCGTTGCAACTGGGCCGTTAAGGTGGTCAGGGGCGCATTAGACGCGGCCGCGACAACTGGCGTTTCTAATACTTTGGGGTCAAAGAGGTAGTTTATGGGGGGGAAGGCGGCCATGAGTTTTTGGGAAAATAGCTGCATGGAGTCACTCATTTGGCCGCGACGGAGATAATCTTGCATGGCTTCAATCAAGGATAAATAAGGGCTGTGTTGTTTATGCGAGTCAAACGTGATGAAAAAGAAGGGGGTATTCTTTAGCTGATGAGCAAATTCATGCAGCAAGCGATTTTTACCTAGACCTGTTTCTGCCGTAATAAAGATGAGTTGTCCTTGTCCTTGTTGGGTTTGTTGCCATAGTTTTTGCAGCCGTTGCATGGGTTTGAGGCGGTTAATAAGCTGTGGTTCATGTTGTCGGGGATAAGTGGGGTGATGACTATATTGGCCGCTGGCGGGGTTGATATTGGCTAAAATATGACGGATTTGGCGGACATGGGCATACCGTTTGTGCGGGTCTTTATCCAACATTTTGAGAATGAGGTGTTCTAAGACCAACGATAAATTGGGATTTAACTCACGCAATAACGGTGGGGTGCTGCTTAAATGGGCTTCCATAACTTCTTTATCGCTGCCCGTGAAGGGCAAATAGCCGCTAAATAGTTGGTATAAAATCACCCCTAACGCATAAATATCGGTACGCGCATCAAGTGGATGGCCTAGCACTTGCTCTGGGGCTAAGTAGGCCGCCGTGACCAGGGCTAAGGGAACATCAATATTAAGCAGCGATTTACCACTTTCTAGCCGACCGAGGCCAAAATCACTAATTTTTAAGCCCGCGTTATTGAGCAGAATATTTTTGGGTTTCAAATCGCCATGCACCACGCCATGACTGTGGGCATAGTCCAGGGCTTGTGTCACTCTTTCGGCAATGCCTAAGGCCAAATCAAGTGGCAAGGGTTGGTTACTATACTGCTGGAGTAAATCGGTTAAAGTTGTTTGTCCCTCCACAAACTCCTCCACCATGAAGGATAGCCCTTGTTCTTCGTCACAATCAAAAATATGGGCAATATTGACATGGTTTAGCTCGGTCAATTGGCGCGCTTGTTTGATGAATTGCTCAATCGCGCCTTCGCTAAATGAAGGCGAGAGAATTTTGACCGCGACGGCTCGTTTCAACTTCAAATCAGTGGCTTTAAAGACCATCCCTAAACGGCTATCACCCAGCTTTTCTTCCAAATAATAACGTCCTTTGATGGTTTGGCCTGGTAAATTAGCCCGCTTACGACTTTGTAACATTTCGAGGGCGGTCTCGGTGGAGGGGTAAATGGCAAAGAAATCAAGATAGCCCGCCAGTTCAATAAGTTGTTGCACATTGATAGATGGCCCAGCCAACACAATTGAAGCCCCTGAATTTTCTTTACGTAACTTCACTAACGTCCGTAACCCCGCCACCTGTAAAACTTCCACTTTAGATAAATCAATAATCAATTGTGACGGAAAACCGTTGGCCTGTAATCCCGCCACCTGTGAGCGTAAATCGGCCGCCACATGGTCATTAAAAATACCTGTCGGCGTTAAAATAGCCACATCACTGCTTGCCAAATGTTCTAGGTGCGTGGTTTCAGGCGGAGTTAAATCAAATACCTGCCCCTCTTTCGCGATCATAATGTTAATGGCCGCTTCGGTGGGATATTGATTTTCTTGAAATTTGAGCGTATCGGTTAAAATTTTCTCTAAATCTTTATCAGCATAAGTGGGGTCGTAATGATAAAGCAATAATGTTTTTACCTGCGCTTGCTGCGCCAATTCCACCCCAATAAAGGAGGAGCTATGTCCCCAATCTTCCTTATCATCCGATTCCCGTTGGGTGAATTGGGTATCAAAAATGAGGACATCAGCCTGAGAAAAAAAATGGGTATAGGGACGCAAATCAGCCCCCTGCGGATAGGAGGCATCGGAGGCATAAACGAACGATTTATTCCCTTTTTCGAAGCGGAAACTATAGGCATCGCCAGGGTGATTATTCCGCATCAAACGGATACGACTATCACCAAAATACAGCACCTCGTCTGGCGCAAGCCGCTGAAAGCGTAAATCCGCCGCCATATAATCTAACGGTACGGGAAAGTTAATAAACTCTTGTTGTCGCCGTAAAACCGCTTCCATGTCGTGAACGCTATAAACAGTAATTTTATTACCAGGAATAAACGCTGGGCGGAAGAAGGGAAAGCCTTGAATATGGTCCCAATGAGGGTGGCTGAATAAAAGGTGAATCACCCCTTTGCCGCGCCCACAATCGCCACGCATCAACTCCAAACCCAACTCGCGAATGCCCGAACCTGCATCAATGATAAACAAGTTACGCCCCATAGTCACTTCAACACAGGGTGTATTACCACTGGCCGTGCCACCCGCCAGGGGAGATAAATCATTCAAATAATTTTCAATAATCTGTTGAGCCGTTTCGCCAGAGGGTTGCGGTAAATCTAACATGGCCGCGAGCAATTTTTCCCGTAGGGCTTCATCTTTAACTTTACCCACACCTAACATGGCGGCCATTATTTTTTGTTTCACTTCAGCGGGTGGCATGGGCGTGGGAATAGAGCCACGCGCGCCCCAAATTTTAACTTTCATGGGTTTACTCCTGCGGTAAAAAGGTATTTTTTTCGTAACTATATAATGGTGGAGTCCAAATCTTTAGATTTGTTCCATACCCAACTCACGTTCCAACTCTTCAATACTTGGCAGGCTGGGTTTAAGATTATCAGGCAGTGCCTGGGTTAGTTGATATTCTGAAACACCGATAGGTTTGTGAATGTCGCTTAGGGCATATTCGGCAATCACTTTATTTTTACTTTTACAAATCAGGAGGCCGATGGTGGGTTGGTCGCCCTCTTTGCGATATTTAACATCGACTGCCTTGACGTAAAAATTTAATTTTCCCGCATATTCAGGTTCAAAATCAGTCGTTTTCAATTCAATCACGATGTAACAATGTAGCTGGGTATGATAAAACAGCAAGTCAATAAAAAAATCTTTATCACCCACCACAATATTTAAGTACCCAAGCAAAAGTTTTGCGGCATTTCGTAGGGGCAATGCCTTGTGCTTGCCCCGTTTTGGGCAGGGACAAGCCCTGCCCCTACGCAGGGACAAGCCCTGCCCCTACGAAAATCATTAAAAAGGTCTGCCGCAGAATTTTTGCTCACTTACTTACCTGTTTGCCGATATAGGCAAAACCCGCGCCCAATTCTAACAAAAAATGGGAGATATGATTGACCAACTCACGCTCTAAATCACGTTCATTGTAATCCTGGGTCATACTTAAGAAATTAAAAATGTAAGGGTCTTTTAAGGTTTGTCGCGCCAAATCTGATTGCGGCGTGGGCAATGTTACCGCAAAATTTTTAATTGCCTGACCTTCCTGTTGATATAGTCTATTTAATTTGACCACTTTTTCACTCATTCTTTTCTCGCTCATAAAAAACCAGCCCCACGCGCTCAATGTGGGCGATGAGTTCCGCTTCTTTAAGGTCGGGTAAATAAAGAACATCTACAAAATAGGGCAAGTCACTCTCCTCAAAATCGTCGGCTAATTTCAAGCGAGTCTCTTGCGATACCTGCGGATTGATAATGGCTAGGTCTATATCACTGCCTGTTTTGTAATTTCCCTTCGCGCGACTGCCGAAAATGACCACTTGTATTATTTCAGGATATTGCTTAAAAATTCTCTCAATGGTTGCCAGGTCTCGTGGGTTAAGTCCAAACTGATTTTTAGCTACGGGATTCATTCGTTTGCTGCTCTTTCAAAAAGAGATAAAGTTTTTCCAGTGCAGGAAAAACAACTATTTTTAACTGTTCCTCACCTTCTTCAAATTTTTCACCCGAATAATCATGGGCTAAAATATTACGAATAGTGAGGCCATCAATCAAGGCTTGCGCGTAATCAATGTAATTATTTTGCTGGGCTAATCGAAATACTTCTTTAGGTGAAGGCTTGAATTGAAATCCTTTATCCTCCAGAAAATCTTTTAAGGTTTTCCAACTAAGTTCAATGGTAAAATCAAAGCGTTGAACGACCCCATTTCGTTCTAATTCATTCAACTTGGGCATTTCTAGGGCTTCTTTTAAGCGTGAAAAAGCCTTTTCAAAATTCTGAAACCGTTGTAGCCAGCGAACATCTAGGTTAGTCATATTGTGGCAATAATGGAGTCCAAAGCCGTAGGTTTTGTCCACTGCTCAAAACCTACGGCTTTGGACTCCACCGCCATCCCCTGAAAATTTACAGGTGGTCTCATTTACATCGTTTGCCATGCTGCGATGATTTCGCGATTGACTTTAACTTCGGTCAAAAAGCGTTTACGTAATATTTCATCACTGATTTCAGCCGCGCGCTGAGTTAAGACCGTATGCGCCTCGGTTAGAAATTGGTGTGCCGTTTCCGTCTCGCCTAACGCGGCCAGGACTTGATAGGCCGAGAGATAAATACTCCAGGGGTCCCAAAATTGTTGCGCTTTACCCGCCTGAATCCAGGCCACCACTTCCGTCATATATTGTCGTGCCGACGCTAAATCTTGCCGCTTCATGGCGAGATGCGCCAACCGCGCTTGGTCAAAAATAATCAGCGTGGTGGTGCCAATTTGCCGATGTAACGTTAGAGCTTGATGATAATATTCCACCGCTTGCGGATATTGTTGCAACCCTTCGTAATTTAAGGCCAAACCGCCCAATGAATAGGCTTGGTTTGCACGGTCGCCAATGGCTTCGGAAGTCACTAACGCTTCCTGGCAATAAGACAGCCCCTTATGAAAATCCTCTTGGTCGTAGGCCACCCAACCTAAATGGCTGAGAGCCGTGGCTTCACCATAACGGTCGCCTGTTAAGCGATGTTTCTCTAATTTAACCTTAAGGTTGTGTTCCGCCACATCATAATCGCCCAACCGTTGATAAATCCAGCCGAGAATTAACAACGTGCCTGCTTCATTATCAGGATTATCATTAAAACTGGCTAAATCTTTGGCCGCATGAATGTAATCTAAAGCCGAGTCATATTGACCTAAACGGTAGCTGGCTTTGCCCAAATGGAGCAAACTATTAATCCGATTTATGGGGTCGCCCGTAATGTGCAAGGCATTGAGGGCTTCATGAGCATACGCCTTAACCTGTTGGTAATCAAAACGTCGCCAAGCGGCCCAGGCCAATAAATTGAGACTTTCGGCCTCCACGCGCTCATTTTTCAATTGATGGGCTAAATTCAAACCCAGTTGTGCCGCTTCACCTGCCGCTTGATATTGACTAATTTTATCAAAATAGGTCGCCCGCCGATTATGCGTGAGAGCAAGACGCAATTTATCCCCCGTAAATTCGGCTAACTGGCACATGTGGTCTAGGTCATTGGCTTGGGCTTCCCGTTGCCCAATACGACTTAATATTTGTTCGTGTTCGGCTAAAATATCCCATTGGCGTTGAAAATCACTTTCACCGAGTAAATCAAAAATACGCGTATAAAGGGATAAAGCTTCTTGATTGGCGTAAGTTGCCTTGGCCTGGCGCGCCGCCCGTTTGAGATATTTAATGGCTCGTTGCGTCTCATTGCCTTGCTCAAAATGATGCGCCAATAGTAAATCCATCTCATTCATGTCCTTGCTATCACTGCTACCATGTCCATGCAGATAGAGATTTTCCAACGCCTCGCCCACTTGTCGATGCAATTGGCGGCGGTCACTCAGTAATAAACTGTGATAAACCGACTCTTGCGTGAAAATATGTTTGAAGGCATAGTTGGGATTAGGGTCACTATCTTGTAGGCTAATCAAATCAAGTAACTCTAAATTACGTAATTGTTCTGCTAATGAAGCCATAAATATTATATCCTTAGACTTACGAAAAAAGCTGCTTTTGCCACGAATTACCCGAATTTTATGAATTAAACCTAAGCCGCTTCATTTAATTGGGGTAATTTGTGGCGTAAGTCCTATATCTTTTTTGCAATAATTTGCGCCAAAACTTGATAAGAAAAATTACGCCCTAAAACCGAAGCGATTTGTAGTATTCGTTTAGACTCTGCGTCTAGGCTATCGATACGGGCCATGATAACCCCTTGTAAGGTGTCAGGAATGGTAATTTCTTCCACCTGCCCCGCAACTTCCCAGCCCTGGCCATTGGCTTTGGGTATCACTCGGCCCTGGTCAATGAGGGAGCGAATCACCTCTTCAATGAAGAACGGATTGCCCTCGGCCTTTTGGGTGATGAGTTGGCAAGTGGCGGCGGGCAAACAACCCGCCCCTAATAAATTATCTACCAATTGCTGACTTTCTGCCAAATTGATGGGTTCAAGCGTTAATTTTACCTCAACTTGCTCCACTACTTGCTCAATTTGCGAGCGCAATGGGCCAAGCCGATTTTGCGGCAAGGGGCGATAAATCAGCACATGGCAGAGCGCGTATTGCTTAACTAAGGGCAATAAAGCTCGCAGCAATTCCAAACTAGAGGGGTCAATCCAATGTAAATCATCCCACACCAACATGAGTGGCATCTGTTTGGCGGCGGCGGCCAGATAGCTTTGCATGGCCTGTAAGATACGTTGTTGTAATACTAAACCATCTAAATATTTCAATTGATGCGACATTTCACTATCTAATGGAATTTCCAATAAATAGGCCAAGTAGGGGTAGAGGCTGGGTGCTTGGTTAGGTAATAAATCGTTAAGTTCATTCTGCAAACAAACGGCCACTTCCAGCGGCGAGGCGGTCAAGGGCAAATTTAGGAAATTACGCAACATATCACGCCCCATGAGATAACTAGCATTTTCGCCATATGAGAGGGCATGGCCTTTTGCCCAGCGCACGTTACTTATTTCTTGGGTGGTTAGGTTACGGAGTTCTGCCACCAAACGAGATTTGCCTAAACCCGCATCCCCCGTAACGGAGACGGTATAACCTTGACCATGTTTTAGTTGATTAAGTAATTTTTTGAGTTGTTCAAACTCTGGCTGCCGCCCGACCAGTGGCGAGGACAGCCCCTCTATGCCCCGAATTTGCCCACCAATAATGGCTTTGGCACGCAATAGCCGATAGACTTGCACGGGTTGGGCTTTACCTTTGAGCCTAACGGGGCGTAAGGTTTCAAACTCAAACAATGGTGCGGTTAAGCGGTAGGTCGTTGCCCCGACGAGAATCTCGCCCGTTTCACTTAAATCTTCCAAGCGCGCCGCCAAATTAACGGTGTCGCCCATGACGCTGTAATCTTGCCGTTCGGTTGTACCTATGCCACCTGCAATGGCTAACCCTGTGTTGATACCAAAATGTAAGGCCAAGGGCTTGGGCAAACGGTCGGCCTGGGCGGTGTTAAATTCAGTCAGCGCGCCCATCATTTCTAACGCGGCCCGCAAGGCTCGCTCAGGGTCATTTTCATGGGTGACGGGCGCGCCAAATAGGGCCATGATTTCATCGCCAATGAATTTATCAATGTAACCCCCATAACGGGTAATGGCCGCCCCCAATAACTCGAAACAACCATTAATGGTGTTGCGAACCTCTTCGGGGTCTAGCTTTTCGCTCATGGCCGTGAAGCCAGAAATATCCGCAAACATTACGGTTACTTGTCGCCGTTCGCCCGCCAGATTCACCTTTGGTTGCTCTAGGTGGGCCACCTGTTGGCGTAATGTAGTTAGTAAGGTGGCAATGGTTGCATCATCTAGCGTGGGGTTGAGCTGCTCTAAAATAGCGATGGCTTGGGTTAACTCTTGGTGTGATGGCATTTGGTGTGGGTAGGGCTACAACAAATGAAGAAAAAACGAATGATTTCAACCCTCACCCCAACCCTCTCCCAAAGGGCGAGGGAGTAAAATTTCCCCTCGCCCAATGCCCCCATTCGGGGATAAAGGAGAGGGCTAGGGTGAGGGTTTTGGGTGTTTTTTATTCGTTTGCTTCCTGATTTGTTGTAGCCTGGTCAATAAATAGGTAGCTTCATTCTAACATGAAACATGCGTATAATGAAGGGTATTTTAGGGTGATTGACGAATTGAGGCGGGATATAAAATGGCTTGGGGCGGTTTACTGGGTAGAAATAACGCGGCTATTGCGGCGATAAGCCCCATGCCCGCGCCCATTTGTATAATCCAACTTAAGCCGCCCGTTCCCATTTGGTCAGCCAGATAGCCAATTAGCCAGGTGGCAATCGCGCCAGTGCCAAATAAATAACCTAATGTTAAGCCAGAGGCCAATGATTTTGAACCTGGCAGTAAATCTTGAGCAATAACGACAATAATGCTGTGGGAAGCTCCAAATAATCCTCCCACTAAAATGGCGAAAATAAAGGCTAAATTATTGTTATAAAGTGGTAGGAAATAAAGCGGTAGTGCGCCGAGAAGTAAGGTCATAAAGATGACAGGGCGGCGGCCTAAACGGTCGGCAAAATGGCCTGCTAACACGCCCATGATGGCGGAGGCCAGCCAATAGGCACTGGTAATCGCGCCGTAAGCGGTGGCTTGCCAGCCCATTTCTTGGAATAATTTGGGTAAAAAGGCAATCGTGCCGAGAAACGCCCAGGAGCGAAAGGCAATGACCAGGGCTAAAATGGTCAGGGCATAACCATCAATTGACTTGACCAGGGACGTTTTAGTGGAGGCTGTTTGGGGGTGGCTTTGGGCGAGATGGGCGGCAGAAAATTGCGCCAGGGCATAGAACATAAAGAGGAACAATGGCACAACGGAGAGTGATAAGCCATAGATACCAAGACCTCCGAGGTGGTCTAACATGAAGCCGACCAATAGTGGGCCAGTGGCTAAACCCATTTGCCCAAAAAGGAAAAAAATCCCGGTGCTGGTGGCGGCACGGTCACGGGAACTGGTGGAGGCGTGCATTGCGCCCATAGGGTGAAATGCACCCACTCCGCAGGCGGCGAGGCTAAAAAAGAGGAAGAAGGCGTAGAAATTATGTGTGGTTTGGGCGATAAAAAAGGCCAAGCCATAACAGGTTGCCGTCCAGATGACGCTGCCTGGCCCTAACCAACGGCTACCGATTTTATCGGTTAACCAGCCGAAAAAGGGTTGGCTGAGGGCATTAAAAAATTGGTAGGCACTGATGGCGAGACCCACTTGGCTGGCGGTCATGGCTAAGGGGAGGCTAAGGTAAGTAACGATAACTGACCCCGTGCTGTTGAAGATGTCAATGGTGAAATGGCCTAATATTACGGCCCAGAAGACTTTATTACGAAATAAGGATGTCATTTGGCTAACCTAATTACAAAAATGAGGGCTATCAATTATAGCTGACTTTACGAGGAGAAACAATAAAAGTGCGCTTGATTGGTGGG
>JAIFLK010000304.1 GCA_020049115.1 Chloroflexota bacterium
ATGCCAAAAATAATGTTGAGTAAATCGGTGTTCATAGTCGGTACGGTTAGAAGTTGCGCCATGAATGGGTTGATTCATGGGGTAATTTCTGTGTAGCCTTTAGTCATCCGATGACTAGCAGTCATCGGATGACTACCCCCCAAAAATTGCTTTTTTTATTGTACCATTCAAGCCCATAGAAAGACAAAGCCAACCGATTTGTTCAATTTATCGGTTGGCTTTATCATAAGGGCATTGAGTTAGATTTATGAATAAAAGTAACATAATGACCTTAGACCCATATCGTAACCAAGTATTTCAACGGGATATTTTAACCGTCTTAAAAGAATTGCCTGACAATTCACTCGACATGGTATATGGCGACCCTGATTATAATGTGGGGATTAACTATGCGGGCAAAAACTATACCCAAAAATGGGACGAATATATTCAGTGGTATATTGACCTGACGCGGGAATCGTTACGGGTGTTAAAGCCAACAGGCAATTTGTTCATGATGAATTATCCCAAACAAAACGCCTATTTGCGGGTGAAATTTTTGGACGCGGCCGCGTACGAAGTGCAAGATTACGTTTGGGTTTATAATACGAATGTTGGTCATAGTCCGAAACGTTTTACCACCGCGCATCGTTCTATTCTCCATGCCATCAAATCAAAAGAGAACCATTTTTATAAAAATCAAGTCGCTTTGCCCTATCAAAATCCCACTGATAAACGGATTAAGGAACGTATCGCGAATGGTGAGGTGGGGCGGATGCCTTACAGTTGGTTCTATTTTGATTTAGTGAAAAATGTCTCAAAGGATAAAACCTTTCATGCGGCGCAAATTCCCTTGCCGTTGGTCGAAATGCTCATCCAAGCCTCCACGCAAGAGCATGACGATATATTTATTTTATTTGGCGGCTCAGGTTCAGAATTGGTGTTATGTCGAAATCTTAAGCGCAATTTTATCTCCTGTGAATTACACCCTGAATATTACACCATGATATTAGAGCGACTGAATCAACATGGCGAAATTTCAGAGAAACATCGTTTACCGTTTCGCCAAACGCAAAATCAAGAACCAAATACATCACAGCTAAGATTACTAGAAATAACCCCAACCTCTAATAACTTACCGTTATTTGAAATATAAAAATGGACTAGTGGATTGTTCATTTAGTTTTTAGTATATGGTCAGACAGGAATGTCTGACCTACCAACGGTGGAACAGACATTCCTGTCTGTTCGGATACGCAAAAATGGCGTATTTGTGGTAGGAGTCCGCAATCCTTTGCGGACAGCCCGCAAATAATTGCGGACTCCTATGCCAAAAGTGTAGTTTTCATTTAAAACGCAGTATAGCTACGGGTGAGGTAGATGATATGCTTCAACTTACGCCTTATATCTTTGTAGATATTGACAAAACAGGTCGTCCATTGGGGCTAGTGTCTCGTCAAGCGTCAATTAATGGAATGGTGTTAGTCATCAGGTGACTTCTAGTCACCTGATGACTCAACAAATCACACTTGACAGCATCAGGTGACTTCTAGTCACCTGATGACTCAACAAATCACACTTGACAGGACACTAGAAATTTTATTTGCGAAACGAGTTTTAGGCCAAACCGACTTGAGCCAAATACAAATTAAAATGGCGGACATGGTTTTGGCGTAAGCAATATACCATAATCATAAACGCAAAAGCCCCGCCTACCAAGTGGTAGACGGGGCTTTTAGATTCAAGCAATTTAACTAATAATAAACTGAGATAAATGTTCCGCCGCTTGACGGCATTGGTGGCGAATCATGCCGAGGGGAACATTGGAACTTAAGGCCAGCGAGAGCAAAATTCCCTCACCCAAACTGAGCGAGTAGAGCCGATATTCGCTGCCCTCATGTAAACTTTGCTGGAAGCGGCCTTCAGGTTCGCCTAAAAATTTCGCGGCCTCCGCTGCAGCTTGCGAACTTTGCGCCACCAATTGCGTTAGCCCCTGGCAATGGTCACGGCTTAACATGCCCGCCTGAGAAATCAACTCTAAGCCCGCAATGAGCAAAATGGCCTCCGCCCGCACCTCTCGATTAAGGTCATCTAATATCCGCAGCACTTCCTTTTCGTTGGAGCGTAAATAACGAATTGTTTCTTTAGGCACGGCGATGATTTTGGTCGTGGTGGTCGTAGTGGTAGCGGTGGTCAGGGCAGAGGTGAGGGTTTCATGGGCAGGTGGCGTGGTCGTGGTTTTGGTAGATGACTCTTTTTTGGTTGGGGGTTCAGGTTCAGGTTCGGGAGGCGGAGGTGGGGCCGCACTGACGCGCGACCCAGGCGGGCGGCCTAATGCCTGGTCTATCACATCAGGCAAATCGCCCACAAAAAATGGCTTGCTGAGAGTGCCGTCAGGATTAAGCCCTTTGAGCTTATCGGCTAACTCTTCCCCAAAGAAAGGAATCAGCATAATGCGGATGTCCTTCTTAAAATGGCGCATGCCTAAAACCAATTTATAAGCTGACATGTCCGTAATACTAATGTCAATGATGGCTAAATCAAAATGCTCTGTACGAATCGCTTTGACCGCGTCCATCCCGTTATCAACCCACTTAACGGTATAGTAACCACTGCTGCTCAAACCCTCTTGCAGCATCGTGCCGAAGCCCTCATCAGGGTCAACTACCAGAATGTTTGGGAGTCCCATGTGCTTTACCCTAAATACCCATGAATATAAAATAAGTTGCGTGTGTCTGTCCATTGTAATGGTTTTTGCCTAAAAAGTCAACCGTTTATTAATTATGGTAAATCCCAAAGTTGTAGCCCCTGCCAACTCATGCTAAAATAGCCCATCTTGCAAAAAAATGAGGGTATCACGGTGATTATAGGTATTCCAAAAGAAATAAAAGATAATGAGTATCGCGTCTCAATGACGCCAGGCGGCGTGAATGTGCTGGTGCAAGCTGGGCATAACGTGTTAGTGGAAAAAGGGGCGGGTGATGGCAGTCTTTTCACCGATGCCGAATATGCGAAGGCGGGGGCCACGATGGTTTCCGTAGATGACGTGTGGGGGCAAGCCAACATGGTGGTTAAGGTGAAAGAGCCACTGCCTGCCGAACACCAATATTTACGCTCAGACCTCATTTTATTCACCTACCTCCATTTGGCGGCGGCGGAAGAGCTAACCCACGCCATGGTGAAAAGTGGGGTCACAGGCATTGCGTATGAAACGGTCGAGCTACCTAATGGCTCATTACCGTTACTTACGCCCATGAGCGAGGTGGCAGGCCGCATGTCCATTCAAATTGGGGCGCGCTATTTAGAGCGACCTGAAGGTGGGCGCGGCAAATTAATGGGCGGGATTCCTGGCGTACGCCCCGCCAATGTAGTCGTTATCGGCGGTGGCGTGGCTGGCACGCACGCGGCGCAAATCGCGCTCGGCATGGGGGCGGCTGTCACCTTGCTAGATATTAACATTGACCGCCTCCGTACTTTGGAAAATATTTTGTCAGGCAATTTCTCCACATGGGCTTCCAATCCCTTCAATATAGAACGCGCCGTCCGCCGCGCCGATTTGTTGATTGGGGCGGTGTTGGTGAAGGGAGCGAAAGCCCCCAAACTCGTCACCCGCGAAATGGTGGCTAACATGAAACCCAGTTCCGTCATTGTGGATATTGCCGTAGACCAGGGCGGCTGCGTGGAAACCACCCGCGCCACCACCCACTCTGACCCCATTTTCTTTGTGGACGGAGTCTTACATTATTGTGTCGCCAACATGCCTGGGGCCGTGCCGCGCACGAGTACGCATGGCCTCTCAAACGTAACACTACCTTACATTCTCAAACTCGCCAATCAAGGCTTCCAACAAGCGGTGCAAGGGGATAAAGCCCTCGCTTTAGGGGTCAATACCCATGAAGGCAAAATCGTCTATCAAGCGGTGGCGGAAACCTTCAATCTGCCCTATAGTGAATTAAAGTTCACGTAAGAAATGAGAAGTAAGAAATAAGAAATGAGAAAGGTTGTTCAAGCCCTTATAAGGTTTTAAACCTTATAAGGGCTACAGGTAAAAATTCTCATTTCTCATTTCTCATTTCTCATAACTCATAACTCTATGCGCTCCATTCTTTCTCATCGCGTGCAACAAATTCCCCCATCGGGGATTCGCCGTTTTTTTGATATTGCGGCCACGATGGATGATGTCATCTCGCTTGGCATTGGTGAGCCAGATTTTATTACGCCAAATGTCATTCTGGAGGCAGGTATCGCCTCATTACGGGCGGGGCATACCCGTTACACTTCCAATCATGGCACCATTGAGCTAAGAACCACCTTAGCCAAACACCTCCAGTGGCTTTATAATGTGGAATATGACCCCGCCTTAGAACTGCTCATTACGGTGGGCGCGTCTGAGGCCATGTATTTGGCCTTAACTGCCATCCTCAACCCTGGCGATGAGGTGATTGTGCCGCAGCCATGTTTTGTCTCATATGCCGCCGAGGTCAGTTTAGCGGGCGGGACTCCTGTGCCGATTGCCACAAAGGTCGAGAATAATTTCCAAGTGACGGCCAAAGAAATCGAGGCCGTTATCACTCGTCATACCAAAGCCTTATTAATTGGCTACCCCAGCAACCCCACGGGCGCGGTGTTGGAACGCCAAACCTTAGAAGATATTGCCAAAGTGGCGGAACGACATGACCTGTTGGTTATTTCCGATGAAATTTATGACCGCCTGGTGTATGGCATTGAGCATGTTTGTTTCGCTTCCTTACCTCGCATGCAAGAGCGCACCATTTTACTCGGTGGCTTCTCCAAAGCCTACGCTATGACAGGTTGGCGGTTAGGCTACGCCGCCGCCAACACAGAAATTTTAGATGCCATGAAGAAAATTCATCAATATACCATCATGTCCGCCCCAACCACCGCCCAAGATGCCGCCGTCGTCGCCTTAGCCGAAGGTGAGAGCGCGGTAGAAGAGATGCGGGAACTTTATAACCGCCGCCGCCGTCTGATAGTAGATGGTTTAAATAGTATTGGTTTGAAATGTTTTGAGCCGCGTGGCGCATTTTATGCCTTCCCTTCGGTGCGTGGCTCAGGCATGGATGACGCGGAATTTGCCGATAATCTTTTGACGGAAGAACGGGTGGCCGTTATTCCAGGACGTTCCTTTGGCATTGGCGGCTCAGGGTATGTCCGTTGTTCTTATGCCACTTCATATGAAAAAATTGAACAAGCCTTAGAGCGCATGGCTCGCTTTGTGCGCCGACATGGATAAATTAGGAATGAGGAATTAGGAATTATTTTTGTCCTAATTCCTCATTCCTAATTCCTCATTCCTAATGAAAAAACAAATTCAACCGATTATTTTTGCAGTTGCTATACTAATATCGTTCTGGATTATTACAACCGCTTTGGCTCAAGGGCCGAGCGAAAATAGCGGTGGCACGGTGGAGGAATTTACCACCGCCATGCCACCTGAAGCCCTCCGCCAAACGAGGGCAGCCACCAATGCCGTGACTACTGCCATTCCCGTGCAAGGCCAGCTCACCGATAACGCGGGCCAGCCCATTAATGGCAATAAGCGCATCACCTTTGGGTTATATAACCAAACGACGGGGGGGCAAGCTCTTTGTGAGGCCACTCAACAGAGTGTTCCCGTTTCGTCAGGCTTTTTTAATACCACTTTTGAGCTATCCGATACAGTTTGTAATGGAAAATATCCTGGAGCTATTCTCAATGGGGATCAACTTTACTTAGGTGTCAAAGTTGAAGCAGATACGGAAATGACCCCGCGCCAAAAACTGTTGCCCGTACCGTATGCCTTTAGTCTGATAGCGGGAAGTACGATTACTGGCACAATGGATGGTTATAGTACCTTATATGTGGTTAATAACGGCCAAGCCGCGAAAAATACATTTCCTAAAGCCATCTGGGGGGCCGCCCTCACCGCAGGCGAAAATGCGGGCGTGTACGGCTATAGCTTGTCTGGGATGGGAGTCCGAGGATATGCTTCTTCTTACACTGGCATAACGTATGGGGTGTATGGTCTGAGTGTCTCCACAAGTGGGCGTGGCGTTTATGGGTTGGCTTCTATTACTACCACAGGAGCGACCATTGGCGTTTATGGGGTCAGTCGTTCGCCACAAGGAAGGGGCGTGGTTGGTTATGTTGATGCGATTACTGGCACAACGTCAGGAACTTATGGGCGGAGTGCTTCTAATGAAGGCACAGGTGTTTATGGCCTAGCTGATGCGATTACTGGCACCACCTACGGCGTGGTAGGTGAATCCGTGGGAAACAATGGCACTGGGGTTATGGGTAAAGCCACCTCAACCGTGACTGGAACAACTTACGGCGTTTATGGGTTGAGCGTGGCCTCTCAAGGCATGGGCGTTTATGGTATAGCCGATGCAATTAGCGGCACCACTTACGGTGTGTACGGTAAAAGTAACGCCGATATGGGTATGGGCGTTTTGTGTACGGTAAAAGTAACGCCGATATGGGTATGGGCGTTTATGGCGTGGCGGAGTCTATCACTGGCACGACTTACGGTGTGTATGGTAAAAGTAACACAGCTGCTGGCGCGGGAATTATGGGTTACAATACCGTTACGGGTGCGGGCGTGATTGCCCGTAGTGAACAGGGTAATCCGTTGGAAGCCTACGGCAGCGTTGCCACTGAAACCGTGTTCAAAGTGACCAATCAAGGCAATGTCTACGCTCAAGGCAGCTACCATTGCGGCGGAGTCATTAGCGAAACCGCAACCATGATTAGCGACACCATGACCATTACGGGCGTGACCCGCAGCGACCTCAGCCCATGTTTACAAGACCAGAGCGAGGCCGATTTTGCCGAAATGTTACCGTCACATGGTGAGGGCTTGGAGGCAGGCGATGTGTTAGCCATCAATCTGGACGGTGAATTAGTACGGAGTGACATGGCTTATCAAGCCACCGTCGTCGGCGTTTACTCCACCAAGCCCAGTTATTTAGGCAGTAGCCAATTGTTAGGCCAAGCCAACCATGTCCCCCTCGCCCTGGTCGGTATTGTCCCCGTCAAAGTAACCGCTGAGAATGGGTCAATCAAGCCAGGGGATTTACTTACGACTTCTAACACCCCAGGCCATGCCATGCGTGCCGATGCCACCGCCCCGCAAGGAACGATTATCGGCAAAGCCTTAATGGGCTTAAAGACAGGCACAGGCATGATACGGGTTTTGGTGATGTTACAATGATAATGCGTCAGATGCCACAACAAATTCAACGGGCTATCTTCGCTGCGATTTTAACCATGTTACTTTTTGGTGGCGTGGTGTTGGCGGCCTCTAGCTCCGCCAATTATCGTATCCCCGCGATGGTGGTTGAGGGAACGGGCGGCAGCGGTAGCTCGGCTAACTATCGTACCGTTTATAACGTTGGGCAAAGCGTCATCGGTGGTAGTCAAAGCACCAACTACCGCGCGGGGCTTGGTTTTTGGACCAGTGGTGATATTATCATCATTAAGCAAACGGTTTATATCCCGTTGATTATGAAATAAATCTATACCGATACGCTCTAGTCATCAGGTGACTTCAAGTCACCTGATGACTAAATTTTAATAGTTTAATCATAAAAAGGGGAGCTAACCCACATGGTTAGTTCCCCTTTTTCTTAATCCGTTATAATACATTTGCCTAATCAGGCTAAGAAGGTGATAATATCTTCACCTTACTATCACAGGAGGTTGATATGACGACGGTATTGCTTAATGCTGATACACTTTCAACCCATAAAACTCTAAACCTACAATTTAGCCTGACTTTAACCATCACGGCTGAGGAAGCAAAACGGCTCATCAATCGGCAAGTTGTGCCACAACTTGGTACGGGCTTGGTTGCGATAACCCCAGAATTGCTCATCATGGACGCTCACCCCTTTTGGCGAGTACCCATTAAACTGTCGCTACCTCATTGGGGCGACTTGGGTGAGGTTGGTACGATAATGGTGGATGCCCTCACAGGTAAATTGCAACTCACCGATAAACTTCAGGAAAGGATTATTAACCATGCCCGTTGGCTTTACCAAGGTGCCACATTACAAACAAAGTAAAGATGGGGCTTGTTTGCCTGCTTGTGTGCGAATGGTATTAGCTACCTTTGGGGATAAACGCGACGAGGCAGAATTAGCCAATATTATGGGTGGGTATGAGTTTGGTACACCTGCCCGTTTTGTAACCCGAATAGAACGATTAGGTTATAAGGTTGATTATCGGCAGTTTGAATTACTAGAATTAAGTCATTATTTGTCACAAGAATTATATCCTATTGTTTTCGTTTATGCAGGTTTCCTTGATTGGGCTGATTTTGAAGGTTTTCATGCCCTAGTTATCACAAAAATAACGGCAACAACTATTTTTTTGTTAGACCCAACATTAGATGATGGGCCGACTCCAATTTCATACAATGGTTTTTTAATGGCTTGGATGGAGTTTGATAATTTAGCCGCCATTATTTCAAGGTAGGAAAATAACATGTCTGAATCAACCTATACCATTGCCCAAGAAGCGATGGTGCAACAACAACTTATACGGCGCGGCATCACCGATGAACGAGTTTTGGCGGCCATGCGGCGTGTGCCGCGTCATCTATTTGTGCCACCTGTAATGGTGAACGAAGCGTACCTTGATAAACCTGTGCCGATTGGCTATCAACAAACCATTTCACAACCTTACATTGTAGCCCACATGACCGAGCTACTCGAATTGCCCGCGCAGGGTGAGGTTAAGGTTTTAGAAATAGGCACGGGGTTAGGTTATCAAGCTGCAATATTAAGTTATTTGGTGACGCAAGTCTACACCGTTGAACGAATTACGCAATTAGCGAAAGAGGCTAGGGAGCGAATTATTGAACTTGGCTTAAAAAATATTAACATGAAAGTGGCTGACGGTGGCTATGGCTGGCCTGACCAGGCCCCCTATCAAGCCATTATTGTGACCGCAGCCGCGCCTTTCGTGCCACCACCTTTGATTGACCAACTGGCGGACGGTGGGGTCTTGCTCTTGCCCATTGGCGCGAAACGTCAGCCGCAATATTTACTCCGTCTGCGCCGTCATGGGGATAAAATTGAGGAGGAAAGATTGACCCCAGTGGCCTTCGTTCCCTTCCTCGGTGAGCATGGCTGGGCGGAGTGAGAGGGGTAAAAAGGAACTCAATTATCATGAATGAAGAACAAATGAACTCAATTATCTCCCCATTGGCATATCTACCACCGCCCCCTAGCCCATCCCTAACCCTATTAACCCACCAACGAAACCAGATTTTACAGATTGCCTTGCGCTATGGGGCTTACAATGTACGCATATTTGGCTACGTTGCCAGACGAGAGGCAGACTCCATGAGCGATATAGACCTGTTGGTAGATTTAGAGCCAGGTCGTAGTTTGCTCGATTTGGGCGGACTCCTCATGGATTTGCAAACTTTGTTAGGCTATCGCGTGGATGTGGCAACATCAAAGGGACTTAAACCCCGTATCCGCCAGCAAGTATTGTGCGAGGCGATACCCTTATGAGAGATGACCGCGAACGTTTATTGGACATTGAAGAGGCCATTTTAGCGACATAACCCAACGCATGGCACACGGTTTTATGCGCTGATTTCTCCCTTCGCGGTAGCCCTATCTATCTTTAAATCAAGAGAATTAAGGGAAAATACATTCTATGTCTCAAAAGATTTTTTGTTATGTTGACGAAACAGGCCAAGATACTGAGGGGGATTTGTTCATTGTGGTGGTAGTGGTGGTTGAGCATGAAAAAGAGCAACTTTTTTCATGCTGTGAGCGCATTGAGCAAGCCTCTGGTAAAGGGCAAAGAAAATGGAATAAAACGACTCATGACAGACGAATTGTTTTTATTCAACAAATCTTAGCTGACTCCACATTCAACAGAACGTTAGGTTTTGCAGTTTATAGAAACACCAAAGAATATGCGGCCGCTACAGTGCAGACGATTGCTCACACAATTATAACTATGGGTAAGATGGACGATAAGGCCACGATTTTTATTGATGGCTTAACCCGCACGCAAGAACGGGTGATTGGTAGCCAATTGAGGCAATATGGGATACGGACGGAGAAAGTACGGGGCGTTAAAAAAGATGAACACAACGCGCTCATTCGCTTGGCTGATGCCATGTGTGGGTTAGTGCGGGCGGGGTGGGCAGGTCAACCGTTAATGAAACAGCTGTTAGCTCAAGCCATAACCACTGGTTGGTTACGGGAAATAAAAAACCCCCATGGGTAGGGGGTACAGCCTAGCTTAAATCGGCATCCACCAAAAGGGCAGTATTCGGCTGAAATTTGAAGACATGATAGCATAAAGCCGCCCCTTGTCAAATCTAAAGGAAAATTTTACTTTTAACCCGTCGTGGCATATCCTAAGGGCTACCACAAATGAAGCAACCAACACATTACAATTTGCACAAATTAACCAAATATGATAAACTAAGCCCCAAATTAAACCCTTCGTGGTGGGCACCAAGGGCGCAACAATCACCTGAATTTGGTCAGGCAGTTTTCGCGCGGTGCTGTTATATAGATTGCTTAAGCTCACGCGCTACCTAAAAAATAAGAGGGCGCGTTTTTTGTAACATGAACATTTTACCCCCCCCCCACATTACATAAAGTTAATCTTTACTCGCATTGAAATCAATAGGCCAAACATGACTACACACGCGTAGTCATGTTTGGCCTGTTTTTGTTTTGGCTAAAAAATCAAATTTATTAACCTTATTTCAAAAAAGGGGACAATATAATGAGCAGCAACCCAAAATTTCAATTTGTAGGAGTATTTCTTTTTCTGGTATTAATTTCATTAGCTTGTGGGCAATCTCAAGATAAGACACCTGTGCAAAACATTTCACAGATATCCCAAAGTGAATCGTTTTTTGATAGTGAAACCGATTTGGAAAAAATTATTACAGCAGCTGAAAATGATATTGATAAATTTTGGCGTAATAATTTAGCTGATGTTGATTATCAAACCCCCAAGATGGTAGGTTATAAAATTGGGGATAAAATAGAAAGTAAATGTCGTGGAATTGCAGCAATGTTTTTTTGTCCTCCAAATAACACGATTTATTACCAAACAGATTTTTTTAGGGGACTCTTGAGTCAATATGAAAAACATAGTAATTATGCCCCTGTGGTTATTATAGCCCATGAATGGGGACACTCACTTCAATGGCAAAAGTATCGTCAGAAAAATGAGAGCCGTCCCACTAAAGAAAGAGAGCTAGAGGCAGATTGTTTAGCAGGAGCATATACAAAATATGCCCAAAGTGGTTTACTGCAAGAAGGTGACGCTGAATTAGCGGCCAGAATTTTTAATGAGTATGGTGGTGGCGCGAATGATACACATGGAACGCCCAAAGAGCGTGAGGGGGCATTTGCGGCAGGATTTGTCAGTGGTCAGAAAACGTGTTGGGGAAAATATGTGCTGGTAGAAAGTGAAGAACCCTCTCTTGATACACCAACTGATACGCCAACGGATACACCAACTGATACGCCAACGGATACACCAACTGATACGCCAACGGATACACCTACCACCATTCCTCTACTTACTTTCTACCCATGTGTACCTAATAAGTGCCATATTCAGGGATTTACTGGCGGTTTATTAATATCTAACCATGGTAAAGCTATTGGTATTTTCAATACAGGTCAATGGGTGGATGAATTTATTTCAGACCAAGAAGCTATAGCTGTTGAACACTTTGATTGTGCTAACAAACCAAACTTAGATAATCGAGTACGATGGGGTTTTAATGTTGCCTATTGTCGGTTTCATGATCAAGGATTGAAATTAGGTAATCCAATTGATGAAGGTAGTGCAATCGAAGGGGATATTTACCAATCAACCTCACAAGGTATTGAAATTAATACTTTGGGACACTATGGGTTAAATAACATTCTCCTCAAAGAGGATGGGACATGGAAATTTTTAAACTAAAAAACTAATAGGAAAAATTCATGAAACTAAAAGTAAGTTTGTCTATCATTGCGTTGTTGTTTGTTATAGTAACACTGGCTTGTGGCTCTCCCAAACCAGCGGAGGTAGCTTTACCTGATTTGCCTGCATATAACGCTGTTCAGTTAAAAGATGTCCAGGGACATTTTGCTAATATTGTGGAGTTTGCTACTGAAAAAGCCCGCCCTGATATAGCTTTGGCAGTCAGCGTGCTAGATGCAACCACACAATGTTACCAAGAGCAAGGTGCGGTGCAAATACAGGCATATAGTGCCAAACAGGATATGTTATCTTCAGGTGTTGTGGTAATTGTTGACCACAACCGCTTAACTGACCCTAAATTATTAGCTCAATGTAGTTTGGCAGCTATGACTGATGGGTTTACTGACATTGAACCTTGTGCAAATTCTTACACCTTTATTAAAGGTGATAATAAGTTTTATATTGCTTATGTTGGCACTACCCCTAACGTTTGTCAAGATTTTTGCAGTAATTTAGAAGGATGTAAATAAAGGTATAAAAGCATGTAAAAACAAAGCCGTCAGCCTCGCGATGAGACTGACGGCTGTTTTGGCTGCTATCCCCTCGCCCGCCGCATCACCACCACCACCCCTATCACCAGCAACACTAGCCCGCCAAAACAACAACATAGCCCCGCAATCAATAGTAAGGTGGTTTGATTATCCATCATCGGCGCGGTCTGAGTGGGTGAAATCACCACCGCCGTTGCAACAGGTGCAGGCGTAGCCTCGGCCTGAGTTTGGACTTGCGCCTCAACGGTTGGCATATTACTTTCTGTGCCAGGCATGGGCGGTAAATTAACACTCACTCGCCACGCATTATACAACCCATCACTGTCTGTGCCGAGCGCGCCCTTCAAGGCTTCATCATATAACGCCCCCTCGCTAAAAATCTCCAGCAATTTACCCATGGCCTCCGCGCCATATTTATCCACCATAAATTTAACCATCGCCCCACTCTGCCCATACGCCAAATTCGCTTGCAACGGGTCAGAAGGAAAGGGACTAGATAGCGTGCGTAAGGTCATTAATTTATCTTGCTTAATGGCCTCATCCAAAACGGGTTTAAAATCATCCACCAATTCATTTTTATCTTCGTTATAAACCGCAACGCCTTCGTCCAACCAACGGGGTAAATCACTATATGGGTTATTCGTGGCTTGGTGAATCACCAAATGGGTCATCTCATGGCTCATGGCGCGCAAGCCCCAATCTAACGCGTCGGGTTCAATCCCAATCACTACTACGCCAAATTCCGTAAACGCCACCCCGCCCGTCCACTCTTGCGCCCCCGCCGACAGCGCGCTCATCAAATCATCATGACTAGCATAAATGAATATTTTGATAGGGTCTTTCAAGTTAACCTTAAGGTCTGTTTGCAAGGTATCCAGGGCAACATTGGCGCGGTCAAATAAGGCTTGCCCAAACACCGCATCACCCTCATACCAATATATCGTTAGACGGTCATTTTTCTGGCTTTGCCACTCATGCCTATCATCCAGATAAAGCAGCCGCGCCTGGTCAGTTTTAAACTCCTCGCCATTCGTCCCCACTAACTTCCACCAATATTCCACCTCCGTCCCTGGCGGCATGTAGTTGGCGGGCAACGTTTGGTCTAACTTAAAACTGGCCTCAATGCTTACACCCGACGTAAAAGTAGCTTCATTACGAGAAATGGCAATTTGCCCGATAACTTTATAAAAAAGAAATACTTCTTTAATTTCAGTCGGGCTAGTGGCGGAAAGGGTAAAAGTCAAGTGGTCACGAAAACCACTGTCGGCCTTATTGCTTTGCACCGTCACCGCCAATGGCGTATCCGCCAGAGTTGGGGTAACGGTGAATAAACATAATAACAATAAATAAAGTAATTTTTTCATAATGAAATTTTAATAGGAGTCCAAATCTTTAGATTTGACCATCTCAAATCTAAAGATTTGGACTCCGTAGCAATAATATTAACGAGTATTACCTAATTTAATACCAATAAGTTCCACGCCATTCAAATTGGCTTCAGTCAAAGTAATAACACCTGTAACATCCGCCCCCACCAAACTAACCCCGGTCAAATTCGCGCCCGTCACATCGGCATGGCTCAGGTCAACATGGCTCAAATTGGCATAACTGAAATCAGTTGCCCGCAAATTCGCCCGTTGCAAATTCGCCTCATCCAAATCAGCCTCTGTTAAAATAGCCCCTTCCAAATTCGCCTCACTTAAATCGGCTTGACTGAGGCGCGCCCCCGTCAAATTTGCGCCATTCAAATTTGCCCCCACCAAATCGGCTTGGCAGAGATTAGCTTCCGTTAGATTAGCCCCACTCAAATTAGCATGGCTCAAAATAGCCCCTTGAAAATTAACCTTACGTAAATTCACAGAACTTAAATCACACCCCACCAACCAAAGCGGGCCCGGGCGGTTCAACAAATCATATAACTGCCAAGTGGTTAAATCAGTCATAAAGTAGCCTCCTTTTTATTAGAGTTTATACCGATTTAATGATTTTCGTAGGGGCAGGGCTTGTCCCTGCCCACAATGGGGGCAAGCACAAGGCATTGCCCCTACAAAATGTCAACCACAAGGCATTGCCCCTACAAAATGTCAACGATTTTTTAATCGGTATAAACTCTAATCTGTGAGGAAGTAGTCATTGGCTGGCTGCAAGTCAGCCGATGACTAAAGCCAACGAAGTTTGGTGAAATTTATAACTCCCATTTTACCTTGTTATGGTGTCAGATACAAAGGAGATAGAGATGAAACGAAAGGAGTCCACGATAGTTCATGGACTCATGGATGAATCAGGTTGAAATGATAAAAAGTGTTCTTTGAGGTGAGGAGTGACACACGCCCTCGTATGTCGCTGGTTAGCACGAGGGCGTGCTATACTGCGTTTTAAATGAAAACTACACTTTTGGCATAGGAGTCCGCAATTATTTGCGGGCTGTCCGCAAAGGTTATTTGCGGGCTGTCCGCAAAGGATTGCGGACTCCTAATGGTCATCATAAAAGTGTAAGTCTCAAACGAAATGCAGTATAATTACTTCTTTCTACAATGTCACATTACCAAAAGGTTAAGCGTTTTATCTGGTTTTTTCGTAATTAATAGCACGGATACGCTGTGTGAATGGATAAAATCAGGAAATCCTGCCCATCCGCTCTATTAAATCGCGCTAAATGTTATTTATCATCATTTGTTTTTTGTGATAAAAACAAATGACGTAATACTGTAAAATCATTTGGGCTGTAATTTCACTCCCATTTCTGACTTTTATGAAACTTTATTTAACGAAAACCAAAGTCAATCACCTCTGTTCTCGCAAATGCAGCTTGTGGAAGACTATTTTGCCTTACAATGTCATATCGTTGAAATGTGACATTGTAGAAGTAGTTACGGTTTTTGAAACTTTCTAGGTCAACCTAAAATGCAATCATTTTCATTAAGTAATTTAACGTTGGCGAAACACTAGCCAACACCTTGACAACTTATCCCCTTTATGGTAAATTCACTAGGCAACCTTCAATAGAGTTTATACCAATTTAATGATTTTCGTAGGGGCAGGGCTTGTCCCTGCCCGCAATGGGGGCAAGCACAAGGTATTGCCCCTACAAAAGACCAACGATTTTTTAATCGGTATAAACTCTAATCTTTCTCAAGATTCATGGAGCATCTCGTATGCTTGAGCCAAATCAACTCCTCACCAATCCCATATCTATCATCGTCACCTCTCTTTCGCTTAGACGGAGGTTTGTGGTAGTTCCATTCTCATTAAGTCATAAAAACGCGGGCTAATTTGCTCGTGTTTTTTTTTCTGTCGTTTATGGTCTAGCTAACGTGCAAAGTTAGAGAGTGTGTTCCCACAAAGGAGTGGGTTGGGCCTGGCGCACCTGTCACCCAACCAGCACGTCCCACTCCGTTGTGGGTCAGCAATGCTGGCGGGAGGTCGCCGCGCTCTACCCACTATGACGAGGGGTTGGGAGGTTTTGTATGATGAGTGTGTTGTTACTTAATGCAAGCTATGAACCATTAGCCGTTATTCCTCAACGGCGCGCCATGTCTTTAATGCTGCGCGAGCGAGTTGAACCCGCCACCGAGGAAGGCGTAACCATTCAAGGGACATCGGGTAATTTAACTGTACCGAGTGTCGTTAGATTACGCTGTTACATCAATGTGCCGCGTCGTGGCACTCGTTGGAGTCGTAAAGGGGTATTACAGCGAGATGGCTATCGCTGCATTTATTGCGGCCTCCAAGTCGGCGACCGTCAGAGAGGGCAATTTCTAGCCCGCACTGATTTCAGCGTTGACCACATCATCCCCTGTAGTCGTGGCGGCCGTAATACATGGACGAATACGGCCTGCGCTTGTGGCGTTTGTAATAATCGTAAAGCTGACCGCACTCCGCATGAAGCGGCCATGCCCCTCCGTTGGGAGCCAAAAATCCCCCGTGTGAATTATCTCATTGTCTCAGGCCAAATTCCTGCCGCCTGGAAACTTTATTTACAAATTTAATGATATTAGACATTATACCGATTAATGGTTTGTGTAGGGGCAATGCCTTGTGCTTGCCCTCATTGCGGGCAGGGACAAGCCCTGCCCCTACGAAATCATGCCCGATTCTTTAATCGGTATAAACTCTATTATAAAAAAATACCCCCATCCTTGTTAGGATAGGGGTTATTTTTTATCTTGCATCTTTAGCTTCAGGTGAGGCTTCAGCTAACATTTCATCTTCATCATCATCTTCCCAACCAATAATCCACACACATGCCCCCGCCAATAAAATGGTAGTGACAATTAACGCGGCCCATTGGCTTGGCTCAAACCCCACATCCCACGCTGAAAACACCAAAATAATCACCATGCCAACAGCGAGGACAACCCATGAGACAATTTGGGGATGTTTTTCGGCAAACACTTTTAGGTTATTCATATTTATTTATGCAGGAGTACAATGACCTATAGGCCATTGTACTCCTGCGTTGCCCAACGGTTTACATCGGTACCATGATACGTTTTTCACGTAATTTTTTATATAACAAAGTGCTATCATCAGGTTGCCATTCTTTGGCGGAATCCTTCCAGATATAGCCCAATTTTTTACTTTCTGTAACCTGGTAATTATTGCGCTTGAAGAACTCCACTGGGCCAGACCCCGCCTTATTCATTACAAACGCTAACGAAACCTCACATGATAGGCTATCCACCTCTTCATGGATTAAGTCCAGCATTTTTTGCCCGACGGTATCCCACAAATCGTCTTGTAATACATAGAAATCTTGCAACCCCGCCACCAAGTTTTCGGTCTGCCAGGCCGCAATCCCCACCACTTGATTGCCCCGTTCTACGACCAGGAACGCTCGTGAAAATAACGACTCCATCATATCATTGATGTTGGGGACAATCGCCTTTTTAGTGCAAATGCCCACCAT
>JAIFLK010000218.1 GCA_020049115.1 Chloroflexota bacterium
CCATCATGCAATTCACGCGCCATGTAACGCCGTTCATTTTCTAACGCCGCTAATAAATCACTATTTGTGGTCATATCTCTCCTTATAAATAGAGCGTAAGCAGGAGTGCAACGTCTAAAGCCGTTGCTACTATACTGCGCGAGGGCATGGATTAAACTTTTCAGGAGTGCGAAAGTTTTACTTTCGCCTGTCAAAATAAAATTTTGACACTCCAGTTTATGCCCTTGCACAGTATCAGTATATCAAGATTTTACACCCTCACCCCAGCCCTCTCCCAATGGGAGAGGGAGTATCTTGTCTCCCCTCGCCCTTTGGGAGAGGGGCGGGGGTGAGGGTGATTTAGTTGTTGAACCCAAATCTTGAAATACTGAGTATAGCTATTTGGCAACGTCTAAAGCCGTTGCATTCCTGTTGGACTTGAATCTTTAATTTTATGGGCAATGGTTTTCAGAACATGGCCTATTTCGTCACCACAATGCCCGCCAAATTGATTTTTCCGCTAGATAACGTAATTTTAATATAATGTGAATCGCTCAACCAATTATCTAACAATTGATTTTTCCGCTAGATAACGTAATTTTAATATAATGTGAATCGCTCAACCAATTATCTAACAAGCGACTATTCGCCGCTAAATCTAACGTCATGGGGGCCGATTGGTCAAGCTGAACCATGATTTGCCCCTGGCTTTGCGGGGTGATTAACTCCAGCCGTCGTCCCACAAAATTAAAACTGAGCGTCGCCCCCGCTTGGTCAGTCGCTTGTACCTGCCCAAAGGGTGTTTCCATTAGAGAGTCAGTCTGCCATGTCCCCTGATATGTTACGCCCCAATGGTCAGGCGCATGGAAACCCGCGTAAATCATGGGTGGCTGATGACTCTGCTGCTTGAGCGCGTCATAAACGGGCAAAGGCGTAAAATCAGGCTCCATCATACGGAAATAATATTGCGGATTATTAACCTTTTCGCGCTCATCCGCCTGCTTGAAAAACCAATAAAACCCCACGCCCAACCACGGCCACTCCTGCTCCATGCGTTGATAAGCTAACGCAGTATAACGAGCTTGTTGCGCCAGCGTCACCTGCCCATACAAGGGCGGTAAACCACTCTCAGGCGGCAGCGCACTCCAACTCAACTCACTCAGCCAGATGGCCTTGTACGCGTCCCCATTACGAACCATGACATCACGAATATATAACGGACGAGAAAAATTCAACACCCTCGGCTGCATCCGTCGGTCAGTCGGGCCACTCCACAGGCCATAACCTTGCATGGCTAATACATCAAAATAAGGCGCGGCCCCCGCGTCATAAAGCTGTTGCAAAAATAGCACATCACTCAAACCGCCAGGGCTAACCACATTCCCATCAGGCGCATATCGCCGCTGACGGTCAATTTCAATCGTGGCCGCCAACGCCCCCATAACCACAATGGCCTGCGGGTCAACTTGCTTCACGCGAGTGTAACCCTCTTTTAGTAACGCGGTGTAATCCGCCGCGTTGATGGGATAATAACCCCATTCAGGGAAAATATTCGGCTCATTCCAAATTTGATAAGCCGCAATGCGCCCTTGATAACGCGTGGCAACCGCCGCCGCAAAATCGCCATAATCACTCAATTTATCGGGCGGGGCAAACGTGCCAATGGTCTCCGTTGCAGCGCGTGTCCAAGTGGGCGGGTTGCTCAAACGCGCCATGATTTTAAGGTCATATTTATCAGCCAAATCAACAATTTGGTCATATTTAGCCCAGGCCGATTGATACGGTTTCTGACGGCGGTCTTCAAAATCGCCCTTACCATGTATTTCAATATCCTCCCAGGTAAACTCCTGGCGAATCCATTTGATGCCCGCCTCAGAGATGAGCCGCATGGCTTGCTCACGTTTGGCAGGTTCAACCTCCGTCTGCAAAAAGGTATTCACGCCATACGGGTTAACATCGGCATATTGCACGGGAACATCATCTGCCGTCTCCAAAGGCGGCTGTAAACGGGTGAGCAAATATTGAATGAAGCCCGAAATTTGCGGTAAGGTTTCCTCCTCGCCCGTCAAATTGAACATGAGTTCATGGATAGGTTGCTGGAACATAAAGAGGCCGCCTACACTGAGAACCAAAGCTAAACCGATGCCAGCCAACCACTGAGTAGGTGAAAATGAAGGGTATCTCATAACCACTCATTTTAATCTAACCAGGTCAGAGGGACAAAATATATCCATTTGGGTTAGAATTTGACTAAACTCTTTATGTGAGGTAAAATTGTTGCTTGTTAGGGGTGGTTAGCTCAGTTGGTTAGAGCACCTCGTTTACACCGAGGGGGTCACAAGTTCGAGTCTTGTACTACCCACACTGGGCCACGTTTTTAAGACGTGGCTCTTTTTATTATTGCAACCCGCTTGCCTAAAAAACCGTATAGGTCAGCAAATGAAGCCAAAACCTCGTCACATGGTAAAACTATTGTCAGTCATGACAAGGTTTGGTATAATGGAAAAAGTTGTTAGGACAAAACTAATTTAACAAACTTAGCTTATTAGAGGAGATTTTGATTACTTATGGACATTGCTGCCGCGTTTAACTATATCATGGAAGATGAGGATTGGGTTAAGAAACTAGCCATTGGCGGGGGGTTAATTTTTATTGCCTATATAACCTCTTTCTTCATCTTTGGTCTTGTTTTATTTATTCCTGTCGTTGGCTATTTCATTCAAACCATTAAAAATGTCATGGAGGGCAAGCAACGCCCCTTACCCGAATGGAATTTTGGCGAGATGTTCTCTAGCGGAGGTACAGTATTTGCGATTGGCATTATTTACCAAATACCTATGTTCCTTCTATTCTGTTGTATGACTGCTATCTATATTCCCATGATGATTAGCCCAGAGTCTGCTAATGATTTTGCAGGGCCCATCTTAATTGCGTTTGTTTGTCTTGCCTGTTTGATGACCATAGTTTCATTAATTACAGGCATCATGTTACCTGCCGCCATCATTCGTTATGCTCAACGAGGGACGTTAGGTTCAGCGTTTGAATTTGGCGCAATTTTTAGCTTTATTAGCAGCAATATTGGAAATTATGTAATCCTGATTCTGTTATCTTGGGCGGCCAATTTTGTGGCCTCATTTGGAGCAATTGCCTGTTTCGTTGGGGTTTTCTTCACAACTTTTTGGGCCATGCTTTTCATTGCTCATTTAATGGGGCAATTGGCTCGTGGCGGTAACGCTGAGATGCAACCCCAATATTAGTTGGAGTAACCACCATAGACACACCTAAAAGCCCTAACACTGCTTTTTGGCTTGAGTTTATCGGCGGTATATTTGGCCTATTAGGATTAGGCCAAATATATCTTAACCCAAGCCAGCCCCGCCTCACCTATTTGGTCGGTTGGGCTGTTTGGCTTATCGCGGCTTATACCATTATCAGCCTCCTCCCCCGCCCTGCTGCCGTTTGTTTTTGCCTTCCGCTGCAACTAACTTTGCAATTAGCCATACCTTTGTGGTCTACTGTAAGATTAAGAAATCAATCATTGACCGTTACTTTATAGACCTACCAGGTTTTGAAAACCTTGCAGGTCTAAAGACAAAATGGAGGAAAGCTCATGGATGCGTTATTCAATGTATTTTCAGCGTTTGGTTTATCCGCCTCAGCAGGGTTAAATGCTTACCTGCCCCTTTTAATCGTGGCCTTAGTCGCTAGATTTAGTAACCTTGTGACCTTACATCAACCCTGGGATGTTTTAACCAGTTGGTGGGTTATTGGTGCATTAACCGTATTACTCATCATTGAAACTTTTATAGATAAAATCCCTGCCGTAGACACCCTTAACAATATTGTTCAAACTGTCGGGCGACCTACCGCAGGGGCAATTCTTTTTGCCTCGCAATCAGGCGTAGTCGGCGAAGTCAGTCCTGTGGTGGCCTGTATTGCTGGTTTATTAGTTGCTGGCACGGTACATACCGCCAAAACGGTTTCCCGCCCCGCCATCACCGCCGCTACGGGTGGCGCAGGTAATTGGGTCGTCAGCCTATTGGAAGATGTTTTGGTCGTGATTGGGGTCATTGTCTCCATTATATTACCCATACTCATGGCCGTTTTAGTGACCATGTTCATCTTTCTCTTTGGCTTCTGGTGGACTCGCCGTCAAATGAAAGTAACTGTATAATAAGCAGCAGACCCAACCCCCATAGTTTTTATAAACTCTGGGGGTTTTCAATGACTCTACTGTAAAAAGGGTATTTTGGAGTGCAACGCTTTAGCTTTGCGCTACCAAAAACGAGCAAAGCTAAAGCGTTGCACTCCTTTTTGCAGTGGGTTTTCAACCACATTTTTAACCATGAGCCACTTGCTCATAACCCATTTATAATTTTGTCAAAGGAGTTTTCTTATGCAGCCCGTTGGTTTTACCCCTATTCCAAACCGTATTTCCCGTTTAGTAGAAGTAGCTTACAATTTATGGTGGAGTTGGCATCCCGAAGCCCAAGATTTATTTCGAGCCATTGATGCCCGTTTATGGGAGGACGTATATCACAACCCCGTTCTCTTCTTACAAAAAGTTCGGCAATCCTCGCTCGACGCTGCCGCGAGTTCACCCGAATTTATTCGTGACTATCACGAAGTATTAATTAGTTTTGATGAATACCAAATTTATGATAAAAGTTGGTTCTCTCAAACCTATCCCGACAAAGTAAATAAACCCATTGCTTATTTCTCCGCCGAGTTTGGCCTCCATGAATGTTTGCCCATTTACTCTGGCGGTCTAGGGATTCTCTCTGGCGACCACACCAAAGCGGCCAGTGATTTAGGTTTACCGTTCATTGGAGTTGGCTTTTTATACCCGCAAGGATATTTCAAACAAGAAATTACCCCTGATGGCGACCAAGCCGCGATTTATCAAAAAGTGAACTTCTCCGAAGTGCCAGCCCAACCTGCTTTTAACAGCGAGGGTAAAGAAGTGGTGGTTTCCATTCAACTCCCCCCGCGCGGCAATCTGCCCGAACGGTTAGTTTATGCCAAATTATATCATATTCAAGTTGGCACCGTCCCCCTCTATCTCATGGATACGGACATCCACCCCAACGCCCATGAAGACCGCGAACTATCCGCCCGTCTTTACGGCGGCGACCAAGAAATGCGCCTCGCCCAAGAAATGGTTTTAGGCATTGGCGGAGTACGCGCCCTGCGCGCCCTCGGTATTCACCCCGCCGTTTTCCACATGAATGAAGGCCATGCCGCATTCTTAGTCTTAGAAAGATTGCGCGAATTTGTTTTGCAAGGTATCCCCTTTCATGAAGCGAAAGAAAAAATTCGCCAAACCAGTATCTTCACGACTCACACCCCCGTACCTGCGGGTCATGATGCCTTCCCCTTCCCCATGATGGACCGTTATTTTCCTAAATGGCATGAAGACCTCAAAATTAGCCGTGACGAATTTCTCAATCTCGCCCGCCAAGACCAACATTGGGGGCCAACCTTTAGCATGACCGTTCTCGCCCTACGCTTATCTAGCCGTCATAATGGCGTAAGCAAGCTGCATGGCGAAGTTTCGCGCCAAATGTGGCAATGGCTTTGGCCTGATAAAAGTGTGGCTGATGTCCCGATTGGTCATGTGACCAATGGGATTCATAGCGAGACCTGGCTTTTCCCACCCTTAAAACAACTGTTTGATAAATATTTAGGTAAAAATTGGACGCGTGATATTGATAACAATGACATGTGGAATAAGGTTTATGAAATTCCTGATGTTGAACTTTGGGATGTGGTCAGCCAAAGCCGCGCCGCCATGGTCAATTTTGTCCGCGCCCGCACCCAACAACGCCTCACTCGCGTCGGCTTAGGTCAAGACCAACTCCAAGCCACCGCCAATTTGCTAGACCCCAATGCCTTAACCATTGGCTTTGCCCGCCGTTTTGCCACCTATAAACGCGCCACCCTCCTCTTCCATGATACCGAGCGTCTCAAACGGATGATGTATGGTGACGGCAAACGCCCCTTACAATTTGTGTTTGCAGGTAAAGCCCACCCCCGTGATGAGCCAGGCAAAAATTTCATTCGTGAAGTTTATCAACGCTCCCATGAAGCAGGTTTAGCGGGTCGGCTCATCTTCTTAGAAGATTACGACATGAACGTTGCTCGTTACATTGTGGCAGGTGTGGACGTGTGGCAAAACACCCCCCGCCGCCCCATGGAAGCCAGCGGCACTAGCGGCCAAAAAGCCTCCTTGAATGGCAAACCCAATTTATCCATTTTAGATGGTTGGTGGGTTGAGGGCTACAATGGCAAAAATGGTTGGGTGATTGGCGACCCCAATGCGGAATATGACAACGAATATGCCCAAAATCATGCCGATGCCATTTCCTTATATGAATTGTTAGAACGGGAAGTTATTCCCGCCTTTTACGACCGTGATAGTCGCGGCATTCCCCCCAAATGGCTCACTTTAGTCCGCGAATCCATCCGCACCTGCGCCCCTGAATTTAGCACCTATCGCATGGTGAAAGATTACACCACCCAGCTATATGTACCGAGTATGGGTTAAGTTATAAGCTAAAAACCTCACAGGTTTTGAAAACCTGTGAGGTTTTTTAATTGTGGAGAAATATCATGCAACAAATTTGTGAGGGCATGCGGCTGATTTTAACTCTACCCCCCACTTTAACATGGACAGATGACGATTTGTATCAATTTTGTCTACTTAATCGTGATTTACAAATTGAGCAAACCGCTAAAGGAGAATTAATTATTATGGCCCCCGCAGGAGGCGAAAGTAGTTGGCGCAATTCAGAAGTAATTATTAGTTTGGGTAATTGGGCTAGACGAGACGGTCGAGGCATTGTCTTTGATTCTTCAGGTGGGTTCAAATTGCCTAACGGGGCGACCCTAGCCCCTGATGCCAGTTGGGTGACAAAAACCAAACTCGCCACCATTACCGCCGCGCAAAAGCAAAAATATATCCCCCTTAGCCCCGATTTTGTCATTGAATTACGTTCACCCACCGATAGTTTAGTTACGCTCAAACGTAAGATGGAAGAATACATGGCGAATGGCGTGGAGTTAGGCTGGCTCATTAATCCCCAAAAGCGTCAAGTTTTCATTTATCGCCCTAATCGTGAGGTGATTTGCTTGGATAATCCCACCACCGTGTCAGGTGAATCTGTGTTACCAGGCTTTATATTGGAGTTGCCCCCATTATGGGCAGGGTTTTAGTTTATGACTCCAGAAACTAGACACTTTGTAAGGTCAGCCTTTATAAGGTTTCAAATCTTATAAAGGCTTAGGATAAATTTCATAACTCCGCCGTATCTAAAATAATGGTCACAGGGCCGTCATTTTCAATCTCCACCAACATGTTTGCCCCAAAAACCCCACTCGCCACCTTTTTCACCCCCAACGTTTGCAAATAATTGATAAACTCCCGCACCAACGGTTCAGCCGTCTCAGGCATGGCCGCGTTCGTAAAACTTGGCCGCCGTCCTTTGCGGCTGTCCGCATAGAGCGTAAATTGCGACACCACCAACATCGCCGCGCCCACCTCCAACGCCGAAAGATTCATCTTGCCCGCGTCATCCTCAAACACCCGCAAATGTACCGTTTTCTCTGCCAACTTTTTTAACTCCGCCTGCCCGTCACCATGCGTCACCCCCAACAAAATGACATAACCCATGCCAATTTGCCCCACAATTTCGTTATTGACCGTCACGCGTCCCGCGCGCACTCGTTGTAAAATAGCTTTCATAAGTCTATCCTGATTAAGGAGTCCAAAGCGGTACGCTTTGGGGCAGTCGGTCAAAGCCTACGGCTTTGGACTCCTTCCTCTGCATTATATGAAATAAAAATGTCCTGACAAATCATGGGAGTGGTCAGGGCATGGGGTAAAATCTTAATGGTGAGGGAGTAGCTTTAACCTCAATCTAATGACAGCCATATTGTCTATCACCTCGAAATAAGGCATAATTAAGCCTATGGAGGATCACTATGAAAACAGACCTGTTATCATCAAACCGTCGTTTTGACCGTATCACCTTTAACCCTAATGTATTGGGGGGGAAACCATCTATTCGTGGTATGCGGATTTCGGTGTCATTAGTCATCAATTTAGTCGCAAACGGAATGACTTTTCACGAAATTATTAACGAGTATCCTGATTTAGAAATAGAAGATATTTATCAAGCATTACGTTATGCGGCTTTGACTACTGATGATATTTTCTATATTCCTGAAGTACGGGTAATGGCCGCATGAAATTTTTACTTGATATGGGATTAGCCAATAGCACCGCGATATTTCTACGAGGACGAGGATACGATGCCATTCACTTACGTGAAGAGGGTTTACAACGATTAGAAGATAAGCAAATCATAGCCAAGGCTTTACAAGAAAATCGGATTGTCCTAACCCATGATTTGGATTTTGGGCGTATTGTGGCCTTGAGTCACCAACAATACCCCACGGTTATTACCTTTCGCCTTGATGATATGCAGCCTTCACAGGTCAATCATTATTTGACCGAACTATTGACCCAATTTGCCCAAGAGCTAAAAATAGGCGCGTTGGTTAGTGTGAATGAACAAGTAATACGTGTACGTCAACTGCCCGTTTGATTTAGAGATAGAATGAATTTGACTAGCAAAAATGCCCTGACAAATCATGGGAGTTGTCAGGGCATGGGGTAAAACAAAAATGCCCTGACAAATCATGGGAGTTGTCAGGGCATGGGGTAAAACCTTAATGGTTACTTAATGATGAGGGGAAGGTAGGTGTTTGATTTCACCGTTTGCTCATTCACCAAGAACTCGCCTGCACTGATGTTATATAACCCTTGCGTGGCTTGCGCGTCGGCATGGGAGACAGCGATATATAACCGTTGATTGGCTTGCATGGGCAGCGTTAAGAATAAGTAACCATTGGCATGGGCGTGGGTAATTAAGTTTGCGTCCACTAACACGGTAGCCCCATCTGCCTTGAAAACGCGCATTTGCGGATTCATGCCGAAGGCAAACTCACTGACCCGTAAGGCCAGTTGACCCGTTAAACTCGGCATAACTTGGAACATGTCCACATCGCCCGCGTGGTCAATTTGCCCCGCTAAGTTCGTGTTATCTAGCGGCAAGGCGGTGGCATTGGCAGTGGTATCGCCGTAGTCGTCTGCTTTTACGCCACTCACGACAACATTCATTGAGGCCGACGCGCTGAAGGATTCGGTGATGGGCTGTGGTAGTTCAACATAAGCCTCCCCATTGGGGCCAGGGGTATGATGATAACCACTTTGAGTCTCCTCAGCTTGCTGAGTTGAGTTATCAAACATAACGGTAATGGTATAACTGCCATTCTGAGTATAGTGCATGTAGCCTGAATAAAAACCGTCATTTGGCGTTACATCAGGCGCAATGCCGTCATCTTTCAAGGTTAGCAGAAGGTCTGAACCATCGGGAGATTTAGCGGTGGCTTGCAGATAGGCTTTGGCAATAGGATTGTCTTTGGTGACAGAGGCCACTAACATGACAGGTTCAGGATAGGCGATTTCTTGGCCTGAAAGAGAGGAAACGTTGGCTTGATAAGTGGGCATGGCTTGGCGTGGACTACCAGTAACCCAGGTTATTTTGAGTTGACTACGAGCCTGTGCTTGACCTGCGGGCAATTGGATAGAGGAATTTTGGCCTGCTGTAGGGGCAACTGTGGCTAATTCAGGATAAGGCAGACGTTCCCAATAAAAACGACGGTCGCCATCACGCGGGTCTTCGGTGGTCGGTCTGGCGATGGTTTCCCAGGCACTCGCTCCAAAAAAACGATATTGAGCATTTTTAAACGTTTGGTTCTTAGCAATGGAAAAGTTTAGCCAGTTTAAGTCACCACCATAGCCAGTCACGGCATTCCATTGGGAATTCATGACTGAATTTTTAGGGGCCAGGTCGTCGGTATGCGGGGCAAATAAAATCGCGTCATCTTCAACATTGCTGCCTTTATATTCATCATAAACCCCGTAATAATAATGACCCCATTCATGGGCTAAGGTATAGCCTGAACCTTGCCAATTACTATTACTTAAGGCATTGTAGGGCGATTTGAAAGGAAACACGTCCCCCATTTTTACATTTAGGCCAACTCTGCCGTAGCCTGAAACATTCGCGCGCGGCCAGTCACTCGCACTCCAGATAATATGGGCATTGGGGTTTTGTCCATTTGGATAAATCGTGATATTCCGTATTTTGTGCGCCCCATTGCTCATTTCATAAATGCCATCAGCAAATTGTTCTAAAACACGTTCATACGGAGCCTGGTCATTGGCTGTGGGGGCGGATTTATAAAGGGAAATAGTTAAATCTATCAAACCTGTTTCCGCTTTAACCGTTGGAGTCGGCGTGGGGCTATTGGTCGGTGACGGCGTGAAGGTCGGCGAAGGGGTGACGGTGGGTGTGGCTGATGGCGTAGCCGTTGGATTATCCGTCGGTGACGGCGTAAAGGTTGCCGTAGCTGTCGGAGTCATGGTTGCCGTAGCTGTCGGAGTCAAAGTTGGGGTATTGGTAGGTGTCAGCGTTGCCGTTGCGGTAGGAGTCATGGTCGCTGTTGGCGTTGGGGTTAATGTTGGGGTATTTGTAGCGGTTAATGTTGCCGTAGCCGTTGAGGTAATAGTTGGGCTAGGACTCGGCGTGAAAGTAGGGGTATTTGTGGGCGTATTAGTCGGCGTGGGAGTTGGGTTATCCATGTTCAACGTAACCGTCATGGTAAACGGGCTATTGGTGATACCATCACCCGTGAAAAACAGATAGCCGTTATAACTCCCTGCTGTTAGCCCCGCGACATTCACACTGGCATTCACCGTACTCGGCGCAGTGGCTGAACTGCTATTCAGGCTTAACCAAGGAATCGACTCACTAGCTGACCAGGCAAGATTATTAACCCCCCCATCAGTAACAACAATCGCTTGAGCAACAGGATTAGCCCCTCCCACTACCCCATTAAAAGCTAAACTTGTAGGGTTAACTTGCATAGCACAAATAGAGTTACGTACTTGCCAAATGCCGTCTTTACCATTCAACACTGTTGTTTGTGCGCTATCAAAGGCAACTAAGCCACAATTGTTATTGAGTAAAAGACCACTAAAGCTAGACCAATTCAAAGTGGGAATCGTCCCACTCAGTTGATTGCTATGTATGTAAAGATCCTGCAAATTAGGTAAGTTGGAAAAATTGGGGATTGTTCCCGTGAGTTGGTTATAATCAAGCCGAAGGGATTGGAGATTGGGCAAGTTGGTAAAATTAGGAATCGTTCCACTCAATTGGTTACCCCCAAGGTGAAGCCCTATTAAATTGGGGAGGTTGCTGAAATTCGGAATAGTCCCATTCAGTTGGTTATTGGAAAGGGAAAATTCTCTCAAATTTGGTAGGTTGCTAAAGTTGGGGATTGTCCCATTCAGTTGGTTATTATTAAGAACAAGGTATCTCAAATTTGGTAGGTTGCTAAAGTTGGGGATTGTCCCACTTGTAAAGTTATTGTAGGCAAGGTCAATCTCTATTAAGTTAGGCAAGTTACTAAAATTAGGAATGTTTCCACTCAAATAACCAAAAGAAAGATTAAGGGTAGTTAGGCTAGGTAAGTTACTAAAATT
>JAIFLK010000367.1 GCA_020049115.1 Chloroflexota bacterium
GCGAAGAAAAAGCGAAAAATGCGAAAGAAAAACGTTAAATTTCGCGCCCATTCGCGCCCTTTCGTCCCCTTCGCGTTCAGTCTCGTTTGGCGGGCAAATGGGGTGACGTAATATTAATTCCTTTGGAATCAATGGGATGTTTCACCTCTTTGGTTGTCCAGGCGATGTCCCAAACCACATGGGTGCGGTTATGGACGCGATAATCCCACCAGCCCAGCCAACGGGCATACCCCTCCAGCAGACCGAGCCAAACTAAAATCCCAATTAAGCGTAATGCGCCCCACACCTCATCAAAGGCAATTTTCAAAATCCGCCCAAAGCTGAGGCTGGAAACCTCATAGCCATATTTGGCCTTCAAATGAAGATGTCCCGCATGATTACGCCGCCGTTGCTTGATGAAATCTTGCACCGTTTCAGGCCCCATGTTAAAGACCACCGCATCGGGCGCATAACGAATTTGTAAGCCATGCCGCATCATGATGGCCTCCACAAACGCCTCATCCATGGCGACATCGGGCGGGATTTGGTCAAATAGCTTACGAAATGCAATTAATTCTCCGAGGCGCGGAATTTCCAAACAGAGTTGATGTTCCATTTTGAGGCGCAAATGGGTCAAAAAGCCAACAATATGCTCTGGCGTGTTGACGGGAACTTTATGCGCGCCCGTCATGCCCACCGCAGGGTCGGCAAACATGCGAATCATGTTCTCAATGGCATCTTCATGCGGAATCGTGTCGCCACTTTCTAGGACGCAAATTTTCTCTTGGGCATGACGCAAAAAGACATTAATGGCACTGGTTTTGCCTTCCCGCTGTGCTTGCACAAATAATTTAACGCGAGGTTCTTGCGCCTGAAAAAGCTCCACTAATTCAATGGTCTGGTCAGTACAGCCCGAAGCCACCACAATAATTTCCGTAATATCCACTAAATGCAGCCGTTGATTAACCACTGCTTGCAAAATCTTGACAATATTGGCTTCTTCATTATGGGCGGTGATGCCAATGCTACAACGAATTTTTTCGGGGTGTTCGATAGATAACATGCCTTTATTATAAGCCGTTCACCTAGCTCAAACAAAAAACACGTCCTGAGTTTGACTTGGTTGGTGGATGGCCTAAAGTTATAGTAACTTTTATTATGTAACAAAAAAGCCGTCAGCCTCAGCATGAGGCCAACGGCTTTTAATTTTATCAATCAATTACGACATTAGCTGTAACTTACCCAATCCGCCGTCGTTGGATACGCTTGCGGAGGAAAGTCGGCACTTCCAAATCTTCGGGGTCATAGGCAGGCTCAGACCGCGCGGCCTCACGCCCAACGGGTTCATTCACTTTCGGTTGCGGAAAGGCAATGGTTTTAGAATCAGTAGGGCGTTTGCTGCCACTCACAGATTTTTCATGATCTGCCGCCAAATCAAACCCAGTCGCAATGAGCGTAATACGTAATTCATCACTTAAGGTTTCATCAATCACCGCCCCAAAAATAATATTCGCATCGGGATGGGCTTTATTCTTGATAATCTCCGCGGCAAGATTGACTTCATAGAGGCTTAAATTTGGCCCACTTGTAATGTTAAATAAAATGCCCTGCGCGCCTTCAATCGTCACATCAAGTAAGGAAGAAGAAACCGCTTTCTCGGCTGCTTCAATGGCTCTATTTTCGCCTGATGATACCCCCACCGCCATCAGCGAAGCCCCGCCACCCGTCATAATCGCCCGCACATCAGCAAAGTCGAGGTTAATTAAGCCAGGCACCGTAATCAACTCCGAAATGCCCTGAATCCCCTGACGTAACACATCGTCAGCCGTGCGAAAAGCATCAGTCATAGTGACGCGCTTATCGACAATTTGTAATAAACGGTCATTGGGGATTACAATGAGCGTATCTACTTTTTGTTTCAGCCGTTCAATGCCCTCTAGGGCGAGTTTCTGCCGCCGACTGCCCTCAAAAGTAAAGGGGCGAGTGACCACGCCAATGGTGAGCGCGCCCGTCTTACGGGCAATTTCGGCAATGACCGCCGCCGCGCCCGTTCCCGTGCCACCGCCCATGCCACAAGTGACAAAAACCATGTCTGAGCCGCGAATAATATCATCCAACTCTTGCGCCGATTCCTCAGCCGCTTTCGTCCCCACGTCAGGGTTGCCGCCCGCGCCCAGCCCACGCGTCAGCTTATCGCCAATCCGAATCCGTTGGGGCGCATCACTCATCAACAGGGCTTGAGCATCGGTATTCACGGCAATAAAATCAACCCCGCGCAACCCTTCCGTAATCATCCGATTGACGGCATTGCTGCCACCTCCACCCACACCCACCACCTTAATTTGGGCAAAGTTCTCAGGTTGCATCATATAATTATTGCCATAACCAGATTTTTCATGCTTCGTCATAAGTTTCTCCTCTATCTTGGTAAAAATGCTCGCAACCAAGCGGGTACTTTCAGCCCTGTTTCAGACGACGGCCCCGTTGTGGTCGGTACATCATGTTTAAGACCCCATTGTAATAAACCCACGCTGGTCGCAAACGCAGGACTTTGTAATGTATCCACTAATCCCGTTAATTCTTGCGGAATACCCGTCCGTGTGGGCAACCCCAAAACCTCACGAGCTAAATCTTTAATGCCAGGCAGTTCCGCCGTGCCACCCGCTAACACCACGCCAGCTGGCAATAAACCGTCATAGCCACTCCGTTTAATCTCTTTCAAGACCAATTCTAAAATTTCTTCCGTCCGCGCCTCAATAATTTCGGCCAAAAATTGGCGCGAGACCTCTTGTTCACTCTCTTCACCAAAGGTATTCACCCGCACCATTTCATGGGGCAATATAAGTTCAGACAAAGTATGACCATATTTAAGTTTAATATTTTCAGCCGCATTAAAGGGAGTACGTAAGCCAACCGCAATATCATTAGTAATTTGCTCACCGCCCGTCGGTAAAACTACCGCGTGCCAAATCGTCCCTTCAATAAAAATGGCAATATCTGTCGTCCCGCCGCCAATATCTACTAAAACCACGCCCATTTCACGCTCAATGTCGGTCAGAGCCGCTTCCCCCGAAGCCAATGGCTCTAACACGAGGGCATCAATTTGAATCCCCGCATTTTGCACACATTTAATCAAATTGCGAATAGAAGAGGTTGACCCCGTCACAATATGGGCTTCCACTTCTAAGCGGTAGGCTTGCATACCGAGGGGGTCGCGCACCCCTTCATTGCCATCAACGGTAAAACTACGGGGAATAACATGCAAAATTTCCCGATTTTGGGGCATATCAATGGCGCGCGCCGCTTCCAGCGCACGCTCAATATCTACGGGGCGAATGCCGCGTTCACCGCGACTAATCGCAATGGAGCCACGGCTATTGACCGCGTTCACATGCGACCCCGCCAGCCCAACGTAAGCACTCGCAATTTGATAGCCCGAAGTCCGCTCGGCCCGTTGGATAGAATCCGTAATCGCCGCCGTCACCTCACCCACATTGACGACCACGCCCTTACGAATACCTTTAGAAGGCACCGTACCCACGCCGACAATGCGTAAACGATGCTCAGGGGACGGGCCAACCTCGGCTACGAGGGTGCATATTTTCGTTGTGCCAATGTCTAAAGCAACGACTGTGCGCTCCAGAGCCGCCTCCTACTAGCGAAAACGCGTATTAGCATAAATTTATTGGGGGGGATTAAGATGACGGGTAGTTTATCATAGCCTGTTTGTTTTTGCAAGCAATCACCTAGTAAGATTAGCGGAATAAGCCCCATGCTGACTTAGGCCAATAGTCACATGGGGCAAAGTTACCTTTCTTAACATTTTAGTGACTTTGCGCCATTGCGTTGAAATTTTAACGCAATGGCGCAAAGTCACTAAGATCCAAAAGGTTAGTTTCAGTATATCAACATTTTGGGAGTAGTCATCGGATGACTAAAGGCCACAATCTTGTTAATCCTGTCTAAATCATGGTTAGAAACGGGGGGCATTACGGGTGGGTTGTCTCAAGGGGAGGTTATTAAAAGGTTGGGGAATTTCAATGGGGGGTTGTTCTTTATACACCGGGCGCAAGGGGTCGCGCATGTCAATATAAAGCGGGGTTATTTGGGTTTCAAGAATATGAGCGATGACCGCCGTTAAGGAAACTAACTTTTGTTTCATTTCACTGCCATCACCCAAATAAACAGGCCACCCCTGCGCCGTCGCCACTGTCAGGCCATGTTCACGCGAATGTTGAATTTGCGACAGGCCAGGCACTAAAAGTTGTAATATTTGCGCCCCTTTGATGATAGTCAGGTCAATTTGATAGCCCACTTCCATCGCTTGCTGGTCAGCGTCTACAATACGTAACATGCCCTGCGTATCGCCTTTGGGCGGCACAATCGTCCCTTCTTGGTCTACCCACCAAGTGGTCGCGCCACTTTGCCACAGCAATTCAGGGGTGCGCTCCGTCACCTCAATAACCACTTGCGCGGGCAAGCGCAAGGTGACTTGGGCAGATTTAATATTGGGTAAGGCCATGATATGGCTTTCAATTTCTGACGGGGAGAGCCAAAAAATACTTTGCAAATGAATTTGACTCACTTGGTAAATCTCTTGTTTAGAAACCGCCGTATTGCCCTGAATTTGCGCCCCATAAACAAAAAACATGGGCGTGGTGAACAGTTTATACACCAACCAGATTGATATAAATAGCAACAATATCGCCCCAATTTTAGCCGATTGAATCTGCCAAGAACGTAACATGGGGCTAAGGGAGAGGCGGGGCTGAAAAGCCGCCGTTTCATATTCAAAAGTACGTTTACCCAACCGCATTTCAGAGCGACGGGGGCGTGGTTTCATGAAAGCAAACATAGCGTTATTTTTCTTAGTCATCAGATGACGGTCAGTCATCTGATGACTAACAATGATTATTCAGCCGTACTGACATCAAAAGTTGTTTCAGATTGTTGCTTATCGGCGTGTCGTTCTAGGGCGAGGGTAATCAAACGGTCAATTAATTCACTGTAAGAGAGGCCACTCGCCGCCCACAGTTTGGGATACATGCTAATCGGGGTAAAGCCAGGCATGGTGTTCAATTCATTCACGAACACCTCACCCGTCTGCTTATCTAACAAAAAATCACAGCGCGCCAGCCCCGCGCAATCAAGGGCTTGGAAGGCCATGACGGCCAATTTTTGAAATAATTCAACATATTCTGGGCTAACGGGGGCGGGAATGAGGAGTTCAGAACTTTGGTCGAGGTATTTGGCGGCGTAGGAATAAAACTCGCGCGAGGGGATAATTTCACCAGGGAGGGAGGCGATGGGGTGGTCATTGCCCAGAACACTGACCTCAATTTCGCGGGCATCTAATCCCTGTTCAACAATTAATTTACGGTCATACCGCGCCGCATCGCTTAAGCCCGCCCGCAGACCGTCACGGTTTTTGGCTTTATGCACGCCCACGCTGCTGCCCAAATTGGCGGGCTTAACAAACATGGGATAAGGCATGGCGGCTTCACATTCAGTAATAATTGTATCAGGGTTTTGTTGCCACTGTTGGCGCAAAAAGACTCGGTGAATTACAATCGGCAAACCATGTGAACGGAAAATATCTTTGCTCAGGGCTTTATCCATCGTGACCGCACTCGCCGCGACCCCTGAACCCACGTAAGGGATGCCTAACAATTCAAATAAGCCTTGCACCGTGCCATCTTCGCCAAAAGTACCATGTAATACAGGGAAAACTACGTCTAATGGGCCTATTTGCGGCATGGTTAAGGTTAGGGCTTGGGCGGGAGGCTGAATTTTTGGCGCGATCATGGGGTGAGCCGCCGCCATTTCTAATAATTGCCGATGAACGTCATTACCCGTTAGCCATTGGCCTGATTTCGTAATACCAATCGGCACAATTTCATATTTATCACGATTCATCGCGGCCATGATACCTTGCGCCGAAGTCAAACTGACCTCATGCTCGCCACTTTGCCCACCAAATATGACCCCTACCCGAATTTTACTCACCGATGACCTCGACTTCTAATTCTAACTGAATGTTAAATTTTTGAGCCACTGCCTGTTGCGCGGTGGTAATTAAATGATATACTTCCGTGGCCGTAGCCCTGCCTAAATTTTGAAAGAAATTGGCATGAATCGGCGAAATTTGCGCTTGCCCGTAACGATACCCTTTCAAACCCACCGCTTCAATCAATCGCCCCGCATAATCACCTGGCGGGTTTTTAAACATGCTACCAATCGTTGCGCCTGGTGGTTGGCTGGCTTTGCGCCGAGTGTTAAAATCGGCGAGTCGCTGCTCCACCTCCGCCACAGGCGCGACAGCTAATTGTAACTCGGCTTGCAACACCACCCATGCCGTTTCATGGCTGGCCTGCCCCTTCAAACGTGACCAACGATAACGATACTCAAACCAATCTGCGGCCTGCCACACCCGTTCACCTGTGGGGCTGAGTAGCTCTGCCCGTAATAAATCGTGAGCTATATCACTCCCGTAAGCCCCCGCATTATTAACCACCGCGCCACCAATCGTCCCTGGCACCCCCGCCGCCCATTCTAGCCCCGCCAAGCCCCGCTTGGCACACCGCCGTGCCAGATTAGGCAAAATTACGCCGCTATCAACGGTTAGGGTGACGGAAGATGAAGCAGCGTTTATTTCGGGAAATTGCACCCGACTGGTACGGTTTTGAATCACCAGCCCCGCAAAGCCATTATCACTGATTAACAAATTCGCCCCGCCACCGAGAATGAAGAACGAGACAGCATACTCACGAGCCAACTGCACCGCCTGAACTAACGCGGTCACACTTTGCGCGGCCAGCCAAATTTGGGCAGGGCCACCGAGCCGAAAGGTGGTGTGTTGGGCGAGAGGCTCATGGAGTTGATAAGGTTGGCCTATTTGGGTGAGTGCGGCTAAAAATTGCGGAGTCATTTTACTTGACATAATTATACAAGCATCGGGCAGAGTTGGCAAGCAAGTTGTAAAAGCCTTGTTTTTAGGTTAAGTTGGCAATGACATTTTATTGTGGTAGAATCTTGGCTTAAGGAGGCAATCAACCATGCAAGAAACACAAACCCTTAAATCTCAAATTATTTCTATATTGGATAATTTACCGTTAGATAGCTTAAAAGTGTTGGCAGAATTTGCCCTTTTCCTCAAAACGAGAGTGGATTGGTTTAGCTCACCCCTAGAATCGACCCCAACTGCAACTATTGATGTCCCCCTACCAAAACAAAACGTGATGCGTATTGCCAGCCCCCATTTAGTTCATCGTAACCAAATGGCTGATTTTAAGCTAGAAATTATTGCGGAGTCAACCGAATGACTCCCTATAACGCTATTGATTTTGAGCCACCTGCACCTGTGGCAAATGTAACTTTGCGCTATGGTAAAAATGAATGGCTAAATGTACCCATGCAAATTGATTTGGGAGCAGATATAACGTTGGTACCACAAGCGGTTGTGGCTAAATTAAATTTACAGCCTATCGCTAACAAACAATATGAATTACAGGGTTTTGATGGTCATGCAACTTTAGCCGAGATGGTACAATTAGAACTTATTTTTTGCCAGCGTACCTTTCGTGGACAATTTTTGTTGATTGACCAACCTTGGGGTATTTTAGGGCGAAATGTATTGAACGCAGTACCCGTTGTGTTTGATGGGCCGCGTTTACAGTGGTTTGAATATACCATTACAAAATAAACCATTAACGTCAAAGCCGTTGGTCTCAATATGAGACCAACGGCTTTTAGTTAGGTATATTAAGCAAAAGATTATTTCAACTACGCAACAAAGAGAGGCAAAATACAGATGAACAAAAGATAGTTAGCACGGAAACAAAGGTAGCTATGATAATAAAGGCATAATCATCCTCTTTTGCCGTGCCTCTATCAATGTTATGTCCTGATATTATACCTTGAGCTAAAATACCAGATAACCAGTCTGGAAGATCAAACTCACGGCGATTACGATAAATGTAAACCCAAAAAAAACCTAATGGGATAGGTAATACTATTAGGACTTACGCAGAACCCTCACCCCGACCCTCTCCCACAGGGCGAGGGAGTGAAACTTCCCTCCCTTTGGGGGGGACTGAGGGGGGGGAGGGGGGATTTTGCCTTTTTGCGTAAGTCCTAACTATAAAAGAACAACACAATAATGACCAAAAAGCCGATGAAGACATGGTAGCTACTCCAAACCATAAAAGTATTTGAGTATTAAATCTGCTTCAATTTGTTTTATTCTACCTTTAAGATTGGCCTCATAATAGGCTAGTTCTGTTTGTGTTATTACACCTACAGTGATTCTCATTAAGGTAACAATAACGCCATTCTGATTTTCGCTAATTACGAGAGTATTATTATATTCTCGTACAATTAGGTCATTATTTTGATTGTACATGGGTAATTATCTCCGTGAAGGTACAAGTTTTTCCATTTCACCAAAAAATAGTGTCTCAAGTCTGGCTTTATATTCCCGTTTGAAATTTTCAGGAATGTTTGGATTTGCCTCGTTATCTATTACAGCTTTTGCACATAAACTTGTGGCTTTATCTAGTTTAGCAATATTAAGTTCAAGTTTTTGTCCATATAGTTGATAATCTACGCGATCTATATTTTGACCAATTGTAACAATTATCTCACTTACGGCTCCTCCTACAAAGTTGGTTGCCACTCTAGCAACTGCTCTAGCAAATAGTTGCGTTACTTGTGGGCTTTTCAAAATCAAATCAAAAGCGTCATTTATGGTTAAAGATAAACTTCCACCATTATTACCTGAAATTGTTAAATTGGTTTGGGACACAGTTTATTCTCCTGTTATGAATGTTTTAACTTTTTTGAAAAAACCAACGGAATTTTGTTTTTTTTGTGATGTCTCTTTATCAACTATTTCATCTTCAAGAGACACTTTTTTTTCTTGCTCAAGTTCACTTTCTTGTAATTTTGAGCCATCTTCTTGCGCCTGCTTAGAGTCAAAATCTTGTAAATTTACTAGTTTAGGAAGTTGTTCTTCCAACAAATGTACAATTACTTGTTCGTAATTTTGTAACTGCATTTCTACTAAAGAAAAATCATGCTGCTGATTTTCAATAAGAGAGCGTATTTTACGAGTAAATTCTTTACGAATCTGTGCTATAATTTTGGGGTTAGTACTGACCCATTTATTAACAGAAGCACTGTACCTTGAAATAACTTTTTGCTCAATCCCTAATAGTCGTTCTTGGATACGTTCAGGGCTATATAATTTACTTCTAGCTTGAGTAAGAATGTTATCAGCAGAGCTTTCAAATTGAATTATCAATCTGTTTATTAATTCTTTTTGCATATGAATAGGATAATTAGGTTGCTCTAAAGCATTCTTAATTGCATTGGCACTTTGAGTCGCATCAAGGGCTAATTTTTGCCCATCTAATTTAGTAATCACGCCTTGGCTTTCAAGTTCATTTAATTGACCTCTAAGGCGAGTTAATATTTCATTCAATCTACTTTTTGCTTCATTAAGCAAAATATTTTCATTAGCCATAATGTACCTCTTTTTGATTCTATCTCAATCCATAAGATTAAATCTTATCACAAAAAAATTGTATTGGATAAAATAATCATCCTGATTTTTTTCATTGTAATTTATTTTATTTTTTTACAAATTCTAACGCTAAAAATAAAAACTAACTTACTTCACCTCATTTCAGGAACGCACAGGTGAATTAAGGCTTGTTTATAGCCTAGAGTCATGCTACAATTTTATTGAGCATTTACTGAGGCCAAACATAACAACAAAAGTGAGGTCATTATGAAAAAAGCAAACCTAGCCCTATTCATTAACCAATTGCAACAACAAATTCCCCTACTGCATGAGCAATATCAGGTAAAATCATTGGGTTTATTTGGGTCGTATGTACGGCAAGAACAACGCCTTGATAGTGATTTAGATGTTTTAGTTACTTTTCATAAGCCTATTGGTTTATTTAAATTTATGGAGTTGGAAAACTATCTCACTGACATATTAGGGGTAAAGGTAGATTTAGTGATGGAAAAAGGGCTAAAACCAAGAATAGGTCAACAAATTTTGGCTGAGGTGGTTCGGATAGATGACTCAAGAACGCACTTACATTGATTATTTGGAAGATATTTTAGGAGCGACTAAAAAAGTCGCCCAGTTTATAGGCCAAATGGATTATGAACAGTTTGTTAATGATGAAAAAACCTTTTTTGCCGTCATTCGAGCAATGGAGATTATTGGTGAAGCAACCAAACAACTGCCATCATCATTTCGGGACAATCACCCTGAAATTTCCTGGCGAGTTATGGCGGGAATGCGAGATAAATTGATTCATCACTATTTTGGCGTAGATGAGGCCACTATTTGGGAAACAGCAACCCAAGATTTACCCCAACTGAGCCAAATTGTGCAGAAAATATTAGGAAAATAAGGCTACTATTGCCCAAGTAATTAAAATTATGACCAACCCCTTACCTAAACCAAAATATCGCCTACTCTTATGCGGACGCGGCGAGTGTGTTGCCCGCGCCCAAGCCTTACGACTTGAAACGAAATTGCTCGCCTTATTAGCCCAACATGGCCTAGACAACCCCGAATCGATCCGTTATCAGCTAGTGAATTGTTTGAATGTATGCCACAGTGGGCCGATTCTCATGGTGCATCCTGATGGGGTCATGTATCGCCAGGTAGATGAGGCGGGGCTGCGGCGCATTGTGGAAGAACATTTATTACGGGGGCAACCTATCGCCGAATTACAATATCATCTGCCACCATTACAACCGCGTCGAAATGTGAGATAATGGGACGCGGATTTACGCGGATAGACGCGGATTTTTCTTTTAGTTTTTAAAAATCCGCGTCTATCCGCGTCCTAATCTCTTACATTGCCAGCTAAATCGCCATAAACCGTCATTAACTCGGCGGCAGCGCGCTGCCATGAAAAACGGGCGGCTTGCCCCAAGCCCCGTTGATGTAAATCATGACGCAATGTTTCATCGGCCAAAACACGACGCAGGGCTTGATGTAAAGCGGCAGTATCTAACGGGTCAATCAATAAACCCGCCTCGCCGACCACTTCGGGCAGACTAGAACTATTACTACAAATAACGGGCGTACCGCAGGCCATCGCCTCAATCGGTGGCAGGCCAAACCCTTCATATAACGAAGGATAGGCAAACACTGTAGCGAGTTGATAAATGGCGGGCAAATCGGCCTCCGCCACGAAGCCAGGGAAAATAACCTGGTTTTCTAGCCCCAGGGCTTGTAAATGGCTGAAAAAATCTTGATAGAGCCAGCCCTTTTTACCAATGAAAACTAATTTCAACTCAGGCCAATCGGTGAGGAGTGGCTGAAAGGCATCTAACAAACGGCTTAGGTTTTTACGGGGTTCAATCGTGCCAACATGGAGGATGAATTGCGGGGGCAACTGATATTTCTGACGAATAGTTTC
>JAIFLK010000375.1 GCA_020049115.1 Chloroflexota bacterium
CATAAGAAATAATCGTATCTGTGTCATTTCGGCGCGGGATATGAATGAACGAGAAACGAGGAAATATGCCGAACGATTTTAAAGAGATACCCATTTTTAACACCGAAGATGAAGCCCGTAATTTTTGGGCGCAACAAGACTCAACGGAATATTTGGATTGGGCTAAGGCTGAGGCCGTTGTATTTCCCAAATTGAAACCAACCACGCGCTCAATCTCATTACGTTTGCCTTTGCCCATGTTAAATAAATTACGCTTATTGGCGAATAAACGAGATGTACCATATCAATCGCTCATAAAAATATTTTTGCAGGAACGGTTAGAGCATGAATTACGCCGCGTCATGGATTTGAAATCGGCAAATAGTTAAGTATAATAATCCATGAAGTTAAGGTTGAACAAGCGGCAGAGTGGTTTAGGTCGTAATCTGTGGCTAAACGTATATTGCTTGATACCAAAAAACGGCAACTCCACATGGAGTCGCCGCTTTTTGGTTATGATATTACAATTATTTACCTAATGGATTGGATTAAATAGACTATTCGTCACAATCGTTAATCCTGCCAGCAATTGCGACTCAATGACCTCATCAGCCACATATTCATTGACCAACGCATACTCGCCCGCAGATAAAATAAATAGCTCTACCGAACGGGTTTTGGGATTGACAATCCAATATTCAGCCACGCCAACCTTTTCATATAAATCAAATTTCACCACTTGGTCAGTCCGTTGGGTAGAAGGCGATAACACCTCCACCACCAAATCAGGCGCGCCCGCAAAAAACTGCACACTGCTTTGCGGCCAATTTTCTTTTTTAATGAAGAACACATCAGGTTGAACGGGGCGCGTTTTTTCGGCGAGGTGAATTTCAAACGGGGCGGTTAGGACGTAACCCAAATCATGCTCACTAACAAAACGCTCTAGCTGAAAGGCAATTTTCATTACCGTAAATTGATGGTCAATATTGGGGGCATTTGACGCGAAAAGGTCTCCTTCAATAATTTCATACCGTCTTCCATCATCAGGTAAATCTAAAAAATCCTGATAGGTATATTCTTTTTTGGGCGGCTTAGGTTGTATGCCAATTGTAGTCGCGGTTTCCATTACATTTATCATTAGCAAATACCTCCAGTGATATTATACCATGTTCGTTATGGTTTGAATAACAAAACCTTGAGTCAATCTAAAATTCGGTGATTTAGTCATCAGGTGACTTCAAGTCACCTGATGACTAAGCCAAGGCTCGTAATTTTGGCACGTTTATCCACAGATGAATCGCAAAAATCAGCGAAACAATCGCCCCTAAAACGATGGTATTGGGTTCGCCAATCCATTCTGCGAGGCCACCTGTGACTAATGCGCCTACAGGTATTAGCCCAAAAAAGCTGAGGGTGTAAATACTCATCACGCGGCCGCGCATGTCATCCGACACCAACATTTGAATGGAGGTATTTATCATGGTCATAATTAACATAAAGCCCCAGCCTACGCCAACCAAAGCTAATAGCGATAGGGGCAACCAGCGCATCTCTGCAAAAATGAGTAATAAAAAGGGAAAGCTAAATGAGCCAATCGTGAGCAGTTTGCCCTTGAACTTAATTTGTCCTAATGTTGCGACCATTAAGGCCGCGCTCAATGAGCCTAGCCCGCGTGCTGATTGTAGTAAACCGTTAGTCGTGGCATCGCCATGTAAAATAGTGACTGACCAGGCGGGCAGAAGCGTCATAAAGGATAAGCTGAAGATACTCAGGACTGCGGGAATAGTGATGAGTGTCCTAATGAGGGGGTTGGCCGCAACATAACGAAAGCCTTCCTTAATATCAGTGAGGGCGGAGGTGTTGCTAGGGGGGGTGTTTATGGGGGGTAATTTCATTAAAATTAAAGCCATGATGACCGCAATGAAGGAGAGGCCGTTAATAAAAAAACACCAGGTCGGGCCGAAGGCCGCATAAGTGATGCCACTGACGGCTGGGCCAACGACGGTTGCCATGTTAAACATGCTGGAATTAAGGGAGATGGCATTACTTAAATCTTCGTAATTGACCAATTCAATCACAAAGGATTGGCGCGCGGGCGCATCAAACGCATTCGCGATGCCCAGCCCGACGGCTAACACTATGATTTCCCAGGGTTGAATCACCTCCCAAAAGGTTAAGGTGGCTAATATAAAGGCCAATATCATCATGGCCGTTTGTGTGGCGACGAGTAAGTTACGGCGAGAGACGCGGTCAGCCACGACCCCGCCATATAACATAAAGAACCATGACGGCGCGCCAGAGGCAAAACCCACATAACCTAAATAGGTCGGGGAATGGGTTAATTCATAAATGAGATAGCCCTGGGCGGTGGTTTGCATCCAAGTGCCAATCATGGAGACCAGTTGTCCTGCAAACCACAACCGATAATTAGGGTATTTTAAGGCGGTAAAAGTTTGTTTCAAAATTGCTTGCATAAAGAGTTATTCCGTGTGTGAGGTCACATGTTGGTGTATAAATCGTAATATTTATACGCCGTTTGGTAAGAGATGGTTAGAATTGAGGGTTAAATTTTACGACTAATTATACCATGTGAAAGGTGAATCATAACTTAATGAAGTAACGTAGATTTTGGTTGAGGTGTGTATCGTTATTTTCTATTGCTCCTTTATCAATTCACTATTTGCCCGATTCTCTATTATAATACGTTGATATGAAGTAATAACTTAATTCGCTAACAGGTGACACATGACTCGCAAATTTAGCTCTTACGGCCCAATTGATAGCCAAGTTCATTATTGTACTCCCCGTCAAGCCTTGATTGATGAGGCTTATCAGCAACTTGTGGGTGAAAACCCTACACGAGGTGGTCATTATATTACGGTGTGGGCGCCGCGCCAACGAGGTAAAACTTGGATTTTTCAACAGGTGATACAACGGATTCAAACGGAAGGTGAGTTTGAGGTGGCGATTTTAACCTTGCAATCGGCTACAGGTTTAACGACTGTTGAGGCTGTTTTAGATGAATTGGTGAGTAAATTAACTCGCTGGTTTGGGCGACCATTCCCAAAAATTACGCAATGGCGGGAATTACAAGATTTATTTAGCCAGAGTTATTTTAGCAAGCCCCTTATCTTAATTTTAGATGAATTTGATAGTTTATTTGATGAGTTGATTGCAGGTTTTGTGACCCAATTTCGGGATATGTACACCCAACGGGTTAATCAAACGAACAAACTTAGTGCTGAAAAAGGAAATGTTTTACATGGTCTAGCTCTGATTGGCGTGAGGGCTTCGTTAGGCATTAACAATGATAAAGGCTCGCCCTTCAATGTGCAGCGCAGTTTGCCTATTCCTAACCTCACCTTAGACGAAGTGTTAGGCATGTTACATTGGTATGAACAGGAAAGTGGGCAAACGTTTGCGGCGGGGGTCAAAGAACGGTTATTTTATGAAACGCAGGGGCAACCTGGCCTGGTCAGTTGGTTAGGGGAGTTATTAACTGAAACATATAATCAACATCAGCCGACCCTTACCATGCGGGATTTTGAGGTGATGTATAGCGCGGCCTTGAACGCGTTGCCTAACAATAATATTCTGAATATCATTAGTAAGGCCAAACAAGAGTTTTACCGCACCGTAGTTTTGGAATTATTTGAAACTAATAAAAAGCAAGCCTTTGCTTTTGATGACCCATTATTAAATTTTCTCTACTTAAATGGGGTCATTGAGTACGAAACTGAAATAACGGAGCAAGTCAATCTTTATGTGAAATTTCCCTCGCCTTTTGTGCAGAAACGGTTATTTAATTACTTTGCCCGCGAGTTATTTCGCGAATCAGGTCGTTTATATGGCACGTTTGAAGATTTGAGCGACACTATGACCGAGACGCAGCTATTTATCAAACCGTTATTAGGTCGTTATGAACGGTATTTACAGGCCAATCGGGAGTGGTTGTTGCGTGATGCGCCCCGTCGTAAGCAGGATTTACGGGTTTATGAGGCGGTCTATCATTTCAATTTATATATGTATCTCAGCCAATTTCTGGGGCGCAGAGGCCAGGTTACGCCTGAATTTCCTACGGGCAACGGTAAAATAGACCTATTCATTCACTATCAAGGGGAACGGCATGGCCTTGAAATTAAAAGTTTCAGCGATATGTTTAGTTATAAAGAGGCTCTCAAGCAAGCGGCGCAATATGCGAATCAGTTGAAATTAACTGAAATAACGTTAGCCATGTTTGTGGAGGCCGTAGACGAAATAAACCGACAGAAATATGAGGTGGTTTATACCGACCCCTTAACCCAAGTTAAAGTAATCCCCGTTTTTATCCAAACAGAGGGATAATCTTACAGGAGCTATCATGACCACACCGATTCACCCCAACACTCGCTTGGGTTATGTTCATTTAACCGTCACCAACTTGGCGCGTTCCCTGGCCTTTTATCAGCAATCGCTCGGTTTTCAGCTACATCGTCAGCAAGATAACAGTGCCTTTCTCGGCGCGGGGCGAGAGGATTTATTGGTGCTGACCGAAAATCCGCAGGCGCGCCAAACGCAAGGCACAACGGGACTATATCATTTTGCCATTCTCGTTCCTTCCCGTTTAGAACTCGCCCAAGTGTTAAAACGGGTTGCTCAAACTAAGACCAAAGTACAAGGTTTTGCCGACCATTGGGTCAGCGAGGCCATGTATTTGCCTGACCCTGACGGCAATGGTATTGAAATATATCGTGACCTCTCGCGGGCTGAATGGACGTATACCAAAGGCGAGTTACAAATGGCAACCGACCCGCTAGATGTGGAATCACTTTTGGCGGAGGCCATGGAACAACCTGGCCAATGGCCTGGCCTAGACCCCGCCACCGTGTTGGGTCACATGCATCTGCATGTGGCAAACATCCCCCAAGCCGAAGCCTTTTATCTTGATGTGTTAGGGTTTGAGCGCGTGACCGCCATGCCGAGTGCCTCTTTCGTCTCGGCGGGGGGCTATCATCATCATCTTGGCCTTAATACTTGGTTAGGTGTGGGCGCGCCGCCTCCCCCCGCCAATGCCGTTGGCTTGCGTCATTTTGTGATATATTTACCCGATGAAACTGCCCTCAATGAAGTTCTCGCCCGCGTTCGCCAAGCCAATCTCGCCCTAGAGCAAACCCCCAATGGCTATTTAGTGCGCGACCCCTCGCAAAATGGGGTCATGTTAGCAGTTGCAGACCATTGATTTATACTCCGAAATGTCGCGAACTGGAGTCCAAATCTTTAGATTTGTTCCTATTGCTCAAATCTAAAGATTTGGACTCCATATCTATACACCCCGTCAGATTGCCCAACGGCACATTTTCGATTATTATTCAGCCGTGCCGAAAAAAATCACCCTCATCTTATTTACATTATTCCTTTTGAGTTACGGCAGCGTGGCCTTCCAAACGCCACCGCCCAAACTCGACTCCCTCAAAGTGGAGTTATGGCCTGAGTATGACCGCCCCGAAACGTTGGTTATCTACAAAGGCAAATTAGCTCCCGCCACCGCGTTACCTACCGAAATAACCTTCATTTTACCTGGCTATGTTGAGGCCGTCCATGCCGTTGCCGTTGAGCAAAATGGCGCATTATTACAAGTTCCTCCCGCCGAGGTCAAGCTCACACGCGGCGACCAACATGGCGTGTTAACCTTCCCCATCTCTAGCGACAATTTTCAATTTGAATATTACGACCCGACCATCTTGACCAAACAAGGGCAAAATCGCCAACTTGCCTATCGCTTTTCCGCCTCATTTGACATCACCGCCATCGCGATTGAAGTACAACAGCCCGCGCAATCGCTTAATTTCACCCTTAATCCTACCGCCACGCAGACGGTGGATGATGTAAATGGCCTGACCTATCATCTGGTGGAAGTCGCCAATCTGCAACTCGGTAGCGGCTTCAATCTTAACGTTACTTACAGCCGCCCCACCAATGCCACCTCTGTCGAATTGTTAAAACTTCCCGCCTCCACCCCGCCCCCCTCAGCCGCCACGCCTCCCGCCAATGATAATACTTCTTTAGCTTATATTTTATTTGGCGTGGGCAGTGTCATTTTATTAGTAATAATGGCTTATTTCTGGTCAAATCGCCGCCGCCCCGTCACCAAAGGCCGCTTAAAACACCCCCCCATTATTTCCACAGCTGAGGCTAAATTTTGCCATCATTGCGGCACCGCCCTGCGCGAAGGCGCGACCTTTTGCCATAGTTGTGGCACCGCCCGCCGTAGTTAGTTTTTAGTCTTTATAAGGTTTCAAACCTTATAAAGGCTTCATAACGCCCCATGCGCCCCTTCATTCTACCCTCTCCCTTCCTCAGCCTACTCATTTGGCTCGGTCTAGCTGACAGCTTACTCTTTCTGCCCGTCCCCTCATCCTGGCGCGACCTCGCCGCGCTCAGTATCTTGTTACTTTTACTCGGCCTCGCCTGGCTACCCTGGTTCATGCAGGAGTCCACCCAAGAAGGAGTCCATGATACTTCGTGGACATGGCTAGAAACCCTCACCCTCGCCGTTGGCCTCTCCCTATCATTAACCATTATTACCACCATGCTGGCCGTTTATCTCCCCGTCCCCCTCACCGCCAACCTGCTCATCATTTTATGTAACATCACTATCCTCTCAGGACTACTCATCAATTACGAATTACGAATTACGAATCGTCAATTTCAAATTTTCCCTCTCTTACTTCTTATTTCTTACTTCTTACTCCTTATTTCTCACTTAGGCTACGCCGAATGGCATGAAGATGAAGCCGAAGCCCTCATGTTAGGCGTGCGGCTGTTGCAAGGCGAAGATTACGCTATCTTTCTGCACCGTAAAGGCCCCGCCCAAATGTTACTCCCCGTTGCGGTCTGGTTATTCAGCGACCATATAAATGAAGGGCTGGCGCGTTTGCCTTTTGCTTTAAGTTACCTATTTAGTGTTGTTACACTTTATCTACTAGGGCAGCGTTGGTTTGGGCAAAACGCAGGTTTATGGGCCGCTTTATTTTGGGCAATTAATGGCTACGCCCTCGCCTTTGGGCGCATGGTGCAATATCAAGCCCTCATTTTTTTCCTCGGCCCCCTCGCCCTCTATGCCCTCAGCCGCGCCCGTCAATTTCCCCGCCTCACCCATCTCGCCGCCATTCTGCTCGCCACCTGCCTCCTCGCCCACTTCGATGCCCTCCTCCTCCTCCCCGCCGCCGCCTATCTTACATTTCAGCGTTCAGCGTTCAGCGTTCAGCGTTCATTTTTCACTGCTCATTTTTCACTTCTTATTTCTTATTTCTTATTTCTTATTATTCTTGTTTCGTTTTATCTCCCCTACACTCTTGACCCCGAATTTAGCCACACCACCGCCTACCTCACCGAGTCTCGTATCAAGCCAGGGCTGCTTTATAACAATTTGCACTTAATGCAACAACTTGACACACTCTATAGCTCCCGTTTCTACCTACCCCTCATCATCGGCGGCCTCTTACTCTTGTGGTGGCGCACCATTATCAAACCTAAAGGTTTGCACTCCGTTTTTTTACTCGCCAGTCTCACCACCATCATCATGCCCTCCTGGTGGCGAGTAGAGACAAGGCATGCCTTGTCTCTACTTAATTTAGCTATATTACCCTGGTTAGGCTTAGGCGGTTTATGGTTTTACGCTGCCCTAACGGTAGAGTTGCGCGCCGCGTTGCTCATGGCGGGCGCGGCGTTTGGTGGTTATGTTTTTCTGGTAGATGACCCGCGTACTCATCTTTATATTATGTATCCTGGCTTAATGTTATTAGCGGGCGCGGGTTGGTCAACAGTGATGGAGTCCAAACCCGTAGGCTTTGACGGCTCAAAGCCTACGGGTTTGGACTCCATGTCAGGCCGTAAATTAGCCGTAGAGACAGGGCATGCCCTGTCTCTACTACTGGTGATTCTTTCCCTCAGTTACACTAGCCTCATTTTCATCTCCACTGAATCAACCTTAAATCAATGGCAAGCCACCTGGCATGGTTCATGGGGCGAGTTAATTTATGGTAATCTACCCAAAGCGCGCGACTATTTTGG
>JAIFLK010000109.1 GCA_020049115.1 Chloroflexota bacterium
CATGCAAGCCTTTACCACTGGGTGAATACTCCCAATAGACATGCCCCATGTGGGTCATGACCATTTGGGCAAAGTCTGACAGGTTGCCATTAAGGTCAATACAGTTGTCCAGGTCAATAAAAACTAAGGGTAGATTTTTGGGGTAACACAAAAAGCCTATACCCTCAAAACCATGTTGTTTTTGGGCAGTTATGGCCTGGTCATAAGTTCCCCATGTTTGGGGTTTATTTGGCATGGCCTTACCTTTAGTTTTAGGGTTTACAGGTTCTTTTTTAGGCTTTTTGTCTGGTTCTTCATTAGGGACATATCGCCAACATACCCAATTTGGGTATTCGGTTAAGGTTTGGATTGCTTGGGGAAGTTGTGTTACACTGTTTGTTGTCACTGTTTCACTCGCAAAACTATGCTTTGCGGGAAACTTGAGTTGTGTTAATTTCTTAGCACAACTCAAGTTTCACTTCGCAAAAACTCTATTTTACGTAGTGAAAATTACCGCCTAAATTATTACTAAAATGAACGGTTATGTGAAATCAACAGGCGTGCAATGGGTTATAACCCGTTGCACGCCTGTTCGTTAACGCTACTACAGTTCGGCTTAAATACGGTGCAAGCCATTATAAGGTTTTGAACCTTATAATGGCTGGGGGCGCTATGGGGTTACTTAGGCCACCTGGTGCTACTTCGTCCATGCCTTTAACGGGCCGCGCTGATTGTAATTATTGGCCGCGAGGCTGAGGTCAAAAATATCAACTTTGCCATCGCCGTTGACATCTGCCGTAATATCATCGCTGTTGAATTTGCTGGACATGGCACTTAAATCAAAAATGTTAATAATGTCATCGCCATTCACGTCCCCTGCGAGGAGCGTAATGCGCCCGACATTGACTTGTCCCGTAGCGTTGGCGGGAATGTCGGCTAAGGCCGTTAAATAACCGTTATATTTAGCCGAGACTGACACGCCGCCGTAAAAACTGAAATTCCCCTGCCCGTCAGTGGCGGTTTTTTGCCCCAAACCGTCATTAATGGCAATCCCCTGATAAACTTGCCGCCCCTGTAACATCACCTGGCCGCTAATTTGGCTACAAACCCCTGACAATTTTATTTGCCCATGTTGCGTTGTATGACTGATGGGTTGTTCCTGTCCATTGACTAAATCGGTTTTAAGGAACGTTAAGGCGGTCATGCCCGCGCTTTTGGCTTGCCAGTTAATATCGAATAACACGACATCCCCGCTTAAATTCAACACTGAGATGGCGACCACAATGCGCCCCACGCTATTATCCACGTCATTTTTGACAATGAAGCCGCCGCTTAAGCCACTAGCGAGAGCCACTTGCACCCCCGCTTGGTCGGCATTACTATCTATTACCTGCACTAATTTGGGGTCAAAGGCGAGTTGAATTTCAAAGGAAAATAATCCCGTTACATTACTAATTTTGACGGTGCTTTTGGCGGTATTGGCGCATAACGGTAAATTCAAATCGGTGGGCTGAATTTGAATGACGGTGGGCGCGAGGGCGATTTGATAACCCAACGTTTGCATGAGAGCTGCGCCCGTTAATTTTTGTTGCATGGCTTGGGTGGTTTGGGTGATGGTGCTTTGCATGGTGTTGGTGGCTTGGCCTAAAGCGTAAGTAATAGTAATTTTATCGACTTTGGGCTGCGGCGAAAAGGGCTGCAAGGCGGTCAGCATTTTCGCGGTTAATTGACCGAGGGCGGCGGTGTCGGTGAGGCTGTTGACGGGTAGCCGAATGTCAAAGTTGGTGGCTTGGGCGGTAAATTTTTCCACCTTTTGGGTTTGGTCATTAAAGCAGATTTCGCCATAAAGCGAGGCTGCCGCGCTCTCGACGGGTAAGCCCGCTTGGGTGAGGGCGGCCATGAGTTGCCCTGATAGTTCGGTTTGCGGTTGCGATTGCATGGAGGTGGTGCAATTGGTTTGGGCTTTAGCGGCTTGAGTAGACAGTAAGCAAAGTGCATATATAATGAAGAGAGCGATAATTTTCCTCACGCTCATTAAAGCAATACTCTTATTAGATTGTAGCAATTTCATGGTAAAATCTCCTTTGATAGTGATGAGTGATAAGTTAGGAGTGCAAACCTTCAGGTTTGCCGCACCAATAACAAGCAAACCTGAAGGTTTGCACTCCTAACTTAATTGTAGCACAAATCAGCTTATCAGCGAGTCAGTCGGTCAGCTAAAAAGCTGAAGGCTGACTGGCTGACCGACTGACCAACTAACAGATGATAAATTCAGATGATTTAACCCAACTGCAACGGCGCATTGCCGCGCTAGAAACCATTGAAGCCAAATATCAACAGGCCGTAAATGAACGTGACGCTTTATTAACGGCGGAGCGCGAACAACGGGCTTTGGCGGAAGCCTTACGCCAAGCCATTGAGTCGATGAATATATCTTTAGATTACGAAGAGACGCTGGATGCCGTCCTGACGCATGTGAGCCAGGTGGTGCCTCATAATGGGGTGGCGATTATGCTGCTGGAGGGCGATGACCAGGTGCGGCTTTTTCGGTGGCATGGCACGTCTTACGCGCATCATGAGTTGATTTCAACGACCCAATCTATCCATTTATTTCCAACGCTGTGCCGCATGTGGCACAGCAAGCAAGCCCTCGTTATTTCTGATGTGAGCCAGGACGCGGATTGGGTTTCGGCCTTCCCCAATGATTCATTGGGCATGAATGGCGGATGGGCGGAGATTAAGTCATATATCGGCGCGCCGATTCGCTATCGGGGGCGGGTGTTGGGGTTTCTGAACGCTAATAGCGAAATTCCTAATTTTTTTGATGCTCATGATGCAGAATATCTGCAAGCGTTTGCTGACCAGGCGGCCATTGCGATTGAAAATGCGCGCCTCTATCAGGCGGCGCAGCAAGAGATTGCGGAACGTGAATGGACGGAAATGGCCTTGCGGGAAAGTGAGAGTAAAAATCGGGCGTTGTTGAATGCGATTCCTGATTTGATGTTTCGGTTGAATCGGGAGGGGATTTTCTTGGATTATAAATCATCGGCGGGGAATGAAAATTTGGCGGTGCCGCCTGATATATTTATGCAGCGTAATATCAGTGAGGTGATGTCACCTGCGATTAGTCGCCAAACGATGGCGGCAATTGAGCAGGTTTTTAACACGCAACAACCGCAGATATATGAGTATCAATTGCTTGAGCCGAATGGCTCGCTGTCGGATTTTGAGGCGCGCATGGTGATGTGTGGGGAAGATGAGGTATTGGTGATTATTCGCAATATCACAGAACGCAAAAAAACGGAGGCCATGTTACGTGAAAATGAAGAGCGTTTCCGTACCATTGCTGAATCTAGCCCTGTGCCTGTGGTGATTAGCCGTTTGAGTGATGGCTTGGTGTTATATAGCAATAGTCATTTTGCGGAATTGATTGGGATTCCCTTATATGATTTGATAGGGCAATATACGCCTAATTTTTATCATCGTGCGGTTGACCGCCAAAAGGTGTTGCAAGGGTTAAAGACGGCGGGTTATGTGAGAAATATTGAGGTGCAGGCCAACCATGCTGATGGGCATTTGTTTTGGGTGACGATTTCGGCTGAAAGAATGACCTTAGATGGCGAGGAGGCGGTGTTTGCCTCTGCCTATAATATTACGGAACGGAAGGAGGCGGAGCAGTTATTACGGGATTATAACCGTTCTTTGGAGGAGGAGGTGGCGAAGCGCACCCAAGCCCTCGAAGAAAATAATCGGCAATTACAGCAAAAGATAACAGAACATAAACAGGCAGAGTTGGCTTTGCGGGAAAGTGAAAAACGGTTTAATTTATCGTTAGAGGCGACGCGTGATGGGCTGTGGGATTTTGATTTGATTGAGGAGAAGTCTTTTGTGAGCGATAATTATTACCGCATGTTTGGTTATGCGCCACAGGAAATCAAAGTCAGCAAAGGGTTATTACACGATATAACTCATCCTGATGATGCGACGCGCATGTGGCAGATGATGTCGGATTATTTGGCGGGTAAGCGCGATAGTTATTCGCTGGAATATCGGGTGCGTTGTAAAGATGGTCGTTATAAATGGATACATTCACGCGGCAAGGTGGTGGAATATACCACCGATGGCCAGGCCAAACGGGTTATCGGGACAAATGTGGATATTGATGAGCGCAAGCGGCAAGAAGAGGGGATTCGCTTGATTGTTGAGGGGACATCGCGGACGATTGGTGAAGATTTCTTTCGTTCATTGGTGAGTCATCTGGCGCAGGTGTTAGGGGTGAAATATGCGGCGGTGGCGGAGAGGCTCGGCAGCGATTCCAAGCGGTCGCGGGTGATTGCGCTGTGGGATGGGCAAAATGCCAATAGTTCCTTTGAGTATGATTTGGCCGATACGCCATGTGAACGGTTGCTTGATGAGGAGTTGAAGGTCTATGTGTGTGGCAGTGAAGCCCGTAATATGTTTGATAAAGCGTTAGTTAATGATGACATTGAGAATTATTGGGGTGTGCCGTTGGTGGACATGGCGCATCAATCCATTGGGCATCTTTTTGTGATGGATACGAAGCCGATTGACCGCGCCCAGTGGAGTGAATATATCTTACAGATTTTTGCGGCGCGGGCGGGGGCCGAGTTGGAACGGAGTCGGACGGACGCGTATTTGCGGGAGAGTAAAATGCGCTTCCATGACCTTTATAAACAAACCCAAACCGCGTTGGCTGAAACGGAAAATTACGCCCGACAATTGGCGCAATTAAATGAGATGAGCCAGAAAATCAATGAGGCGGAAAAGGAGGCCGATGTGTTTCAAATTGTGGCGGTCTATACGCCGCGCGTCATTGCGGCTGACCATAGCATGGTGGCTTTGTTAAATGAGACGGCGGGTGAGTTTCAAATCATTACCATGATGGGTCAGACGGGTGAAGTTGTCATGGCAGATAAAATGTCTTTGGCGCGAACAATGGTGCAACAAGCTGTAATAGAGAAACGCATTATCAATGTGCCAGATACAAGCCAGATGACCCAATTTACCGATGCGGCCTGGTTAGCTGAAAATGGCTTTTATTCGCTGCTGAGTATTCCGCTGATTACGGGGCGGCGGACGATTGGCACATTAAATGTGGCGAGTAGCGCGGTGGGGGCGTATGGCAAGCGAGATGAACATCTTATCTTACAGGTGGCTTCACTGTTGGTCTCTAATTTGGAAAGTCGCCGCCTGTTCCAGCAAATTCAAGGGGCGTTATCCGAAACAAAGAGTTATGCTAAACGGTTGGCGCGGCTGAATAAAATGAGCAAGAAAATTAGCCTAGCCTTAGATGAGAAATCGATTTTCGATTTAGCGACCCGTTATGTGGCCGATATTCTGGAGTCTGACCGTCATAGTATTACGATATTGAATGAAACAGGCGAAGGTTATGAAGTGTTAGCTCTGCATGGTCAGGTTTGTAACTCACCCATTGGCTCTTACATTCCATTACAAAACACAATGGTTGGGAAGGCGATCAGTGAAAAACGGTTAGTTTATATCCCCGACACCGAAGATGAAACTTCAATGAATAATTATCAGTTTAAGCACGTTGTAAACGGCAATTTACGGGCGACATTGGTCGCGCCGCTGATTGTGGGCGGGCGCGCCATTGGCACATTGAACATTTCCAGCCAAAAAGCCAACGCCTACACCAGCCGTGATGAGGATTTATTACTTCATGTGACCTCTTTCTTAGGGATTACCATTGAGAACATTCGGCGCAACCATGAGCTAAAACAGGCCAAAGAGGTGGCCGAGTTGGCTCGCAGTGCCGCCGAAAGCGCGAATCGGGCCAAGAGTGAATTTTTGGCGAACATGAGCCATGAACTCCGCACGCCCCTGAATGGTATTTTGGGTTATGCTCAAATATTACGTAAGGATACGCTGCTGACCGATAAACAGCGCGATGGCCTTGATATTATCCAACGGAGTGGCGAACATCTGCTCACGTTGATTAACGACATTCTCGACCTCTCCAAAATTGAGGCGGATAAAATGGAATTAGCCCTGGCGGACTTTAATTTGCCTGAAATGCTTGATAATATGGCCGATTTGTTCCAGGTGCGCGCCAAGCAAAAAGGCATTGCCTTTGTTTATGAAGTGGTGTCTGATTTGCCTATGGGTGTGCATGGCGATGAGAAGCGGCTGCGGCAAATTTTGCTGAATCTGCTCAGTAATGCCATTAAATTTACCGATGCGGGCGGGGTGGTGTTTAAGGTGGGGGTGGTTGACACAGTAGAGACAAGGCATGCCTTGTCTCTACTGGATACTTCGTCCCGCCTCCGTTTCCAAATAGAAGATACTGGGGTGGGGATGGCGGAGGAGTCGTTGCAGGAGATTTTCCACCCGTTCCGTCAAGTGGGCGACCACAGCCGCATGGTTGAGGGGACGGGCTTGGGGCTGGCGATTAGTCATCGGCTGGTGGAGATGATGGGCGGGGAAATTCAGGTGACGAGTAAATTGGGTGAGGGCAGCACCTTTTGGGTGGAGCTAGAGTTGCCGATTGTGCCTAATTTTGCCCCTACTGTGGAGAGTGACCAACGGACGGTGGTGGGTTATGTGGGCGAGCCGCAGAAAATTTTGGTGGTAGATGATAAATGGGAAAATCGTTCGGTGTTGATTAGCATGTTATCGCCGTTAGGGTTCAAATTATTGGAGGCGGTGGATGGGCAGGACGCGCTCAATAAAACCATTCAATTCAAGCCGCAAACGATTCTCATGGATTTACGCATGCCCGTGATGAATGGCTTTGAGACGATTCAACGGTTGCGGCAAATGGGGCATGGCAAGCAAACCACCATTATCGCCATCTCCGCGAGTGCTTTTGAACACAATCGCCAAGAGAGTCTGGAAGCAGGTGCCGATGATTTTATTGCGAAACCGTTCCGTTTGCAGAAATTGTTAGATGTATTACGGACTCATCTGAGCTTACAATGGGTTTATGAGGAGGCGAAAGCTGCCAAAGTGGAACTCGGAAGGGACGGAGGTGCGGCAGTTACGCCGACTACACATGGGAAACTGACCTTTCCGCCCCATGAATCATTGGAAAATTTGATTGATTTGGCAAAACGGGGCAATATTCGGGGGCTAGGGCAGCAGGTGGACGATTTGGAGCAGGATAATCCGCACCTGAAACTCTTTGCTGACCAAATTCGCCAGTTAGCGAAGGGCTTTAAGTTGAAGGAAATTCGGGAGTTTTTGAGCAATGGTCAGTAGTGGCTTTTAGTCATTGGATGACTAGCAGTCAGTAGGAGTCCGCAATCCTTTGCGGACAGCCCGCAAATAATTGCGGACTCCTACGCCTAACCAAATAGAAGGGATAAATCTTATGAGCATTTCAACCTTAGTTGCGCCTGCCCCAACGCGGGTGAAGCAACCCAAACCCATACATTACCCTGATAGTGATGGTAAACCCATGTCCGACAATACTAAACAATTTCGTTATATCGTAACCATTAAAGAGGGGTTAGATTACCTCTTCCGATTTGACCCCAACGTCTTTGTGGCGGGGGATTTATTGTGGTATCCGCAAGAGGGAGAGCCTAAAATTCGCCAAGCCCCCGATGCGATGGTGGTATTTGGTCGCCCTAAAGGTGACCGAGGTTCGTATCAACAGTGGCGCGAGGATGGCATTGCGCCGCAAGTGGTGTTTGAGGTATTATCGCCAGGCAATACCACCAGTGAAATGGAACGAAAGCGGGTTTTTTATGAGCAGTATGGCGTAGATGAATATTACGTTTATGACCCTGACCGAGGGCGGTTAGCGGGGTGGCTACGGCGTGGTGGGCGGTTAGAAGAAATTGCGCCCATGAATGGCTGGGTCAGTCCCCGTTTGGGGATTAAGTTTGAGTTAGTGGGGTTGGAATTACAATTGTATCAGCCCAATAATGAACCTCTCTTAACCTATCAAGAGATGGCGGTTAAACGAGCCACCGCCGAGATAAATTATCATCAGGAGGCGATTGCGCGCCGTCAAGCCGAATCAGCCCGTCAACAGGCGGAGGCGCAGCCGAGATAAATTATCATCAGGAGGCGATTGCGCGCCGTCAAGCCGAATCAGCCCGTCAACAGGCGGAGGCGCAGGCCAGAGCCGAGGTGCAAGCCCGTCAACAGGCGGAGGCAGCACAGCATGAAGCGGAACAATTAGCCCAAAGTGAAACCGTTGCCCGTCAACAGGCGGAGGCTAAAGTCTCAGCCGAAGTGCAAGCCCGTCAACAGGCGGAGGCGGCGTTGCAGGCAGCTTTGGCAGAGTTGGAACGGCTACGGCAAGGTAAATAGTTTCTATTTGTAAATAATGAGGGGATATAAGCCTTTATAACGCTTGGAGCGTTAT
>JAIFLK010000377.1 GCA_020049115.1 Chloroflexota bacterium
CGCCCCTCTCCCAAAGGGAGAGGGGAGACAAGAGACTCCCTCGCCCTTTGGGAGAGGGCGGGGGTGAGGGTGACAAATCTTGAAATACTGATACTACGCCAGGATATAAATTGGAGTCCAAATCTAAAGATTTGAACTCCGTAAGCGAAAGCCCTATGTATTCTATTTTGAAGATAACTAACGACTACAACTAAGTAAACCAGAGCCAGCATCTGAACAGTTACAACCTGCATCTCCTGGCTTGCAATAAAGGGTGTCTAAACAGCTCTCTTTGGCACCTTCAAGTAAATAACCGTAAATATACGGCTCACCAGGGGCCTCAGGGTTAAGGTCAGCTTCACCATTTAATATCACTTTAGCCGCCCCCGCAAAACTGCCGCCATTTATTAACGGGACAATAATTTCTTGCCCGGCTAATTTTTTTATTTCCGCTTCAAGGTCATCTAAGGTCGCGGTATCACCGGGCAAACCTAATACCTGAACTGGGTCACTTTTATTAGCGGCATCCAGAATCCCATTAGGGCTTTTATCATACTCATTAAGACCCATTTGCGGGTACTTAATTTCATTTTTTAGGTAGCCACTGTCTGAACTGCCACCCCAGGAAGCCCACTGGTTGGTATAAATATTGAGAGGTGCGTCGGCATAGTTTGGCGCAGGCACCCACTCACCTGCAACTTGCTTAAAGGTTGGGTGCTGCTCTCTTAAGGTTTGGCTACCCACAATGGGGAAGGGCGCACAGACTGGGCCAGTGGTGGTAGCGTCTATGCCTTTACGTGACGAAGCCATTAAGCGCATGGCGGTTTGTGAATACATGTACACGGGGTCAGTGACGGGCGCACCCATGGGGTTATTTGCGCCCACTGAGAGGATGGGAAAGCCAAATAATTGGGGCTGCTCATAATAAAGCTCTGTTATAATCGCGGCATTATTTGAGGGGGTCAAATCACCACTCTGACTTTTTTTCAGTAACCGACAATTGAAAGCCGCGTTTTCTAACGCAAATTTATAAGCGACTTGCTGATAATCAGCCAAACGAGTGGCCTTGGTGATGGGGTCGGTGGGGGTTTTATTAACGGTGGCGTAGGTCGTGTAGTGATAATATTCATAGAGTGACACCCCAGGGTGGAGAATGATGTCGTCATAAGTGAAATTACCCTCAATGGCATCATACGCCTCCTTAGGGGTCTTTAAGCCTTCATCATTGGCCGTTACACCTGCCTCAAATTTATCACAATCACAATCCTTATCAACTTCACAGGCTTTACCTGTATTCGCCACAAAATAAGAAATGGTTAAGTAAGAATTGTTACTATGACCAGGGGCGGTTTCGGGCCTATTCGTTAAGGCTTCGGGCAAAGGCGGTTTGGGTAGAATGAGGAACTTTTGTACTTGCTCATCCGTTAATGAGCCATTGATACCCCCAAAATAGGAGAGAATCTTTTTTTCATACCCCACATGAGACGCGTCGCGCACGGAAAAATCAAGGTAGTGTGGGCGGATGGCACGACGGGTTATCTCACGGTTAATGTTTACCAAAACCAGATAGCCCCTGACAGCCCACCCCACCTCAAATAAACCAAACAACATGAATAGTAATATGGGGGTGATGTAAGCCATCTCCACCAAAGCCTGTCCGCGTGGAGAGTCGCACATTTTTTTCAAACGGAATAATCTTCGCATAATGATACTCCTTTTAGCGTTCAGCTAGTCAGCTATTCAGCGTTTAGTTTATTAGGACTCACGCAAAACAGTCATTTTTGAGGAGTGACACACGCCCTCGTGTGTCACCGTTAGCACGAGGGCGTGCTAACTCCTCTATTTTTGCGTAAGTCCTTGTATGTTCCCAATAAATCAGACAAGAATGTCTGACCTACGGTAGAATAGACATTCCTGTCTGTTCATGGCAACACAGTATCTATTTATGACTCTTTTAGCTGATTAGCTGATACGCTGACCAACTATTTTTTAACCCACAATATCAACATAAATTTTCTCTAAAATATCATCGAAAATACCATCTAACTGTAACGGGGAAGCTGCCGGGTAGAAATTACCTAAACCCTTAAACGGTGGGGCGGATTGATATGTTTGCCCATTGGCATCTTGGTATGAACCCGTCGCCATGGTGGTTAGAAAACCAGCAGGAGCACCAGCACCTAAGCCAATGGTATAAACGGCCACCCCCGCTTGGGCTGCTTGATAGGCATAGAACATGGCACATTGATGATAAACGTCATCGGGTGAACCCGTCCAGATTTTTTGTGAAGATGTAACACAATCAGTAGGCCCTTGAACCGGCCGAGGATATTCAGAACTCGCCGTGCCTGGTTTTTCCGTTGGCACGCCGTCGGTGATGAGGATGAGAATTTTCTTAGCACTATCCCCCCGACTGCATGAGTGACCATCATTGGGCGTAGAGGTGCAACCATTATCAGCGGGGTTGCTCGGTGTGCTAATCCCTAATTCTTCTAACCCTTCACGCATCCCTGCGGCTGGGTTCGTCCCATTCAGCGGCCACTGATTTTCCACGGCCTTGATGACTTTGGTAAAAGTAATTGCTTTTTCATCATTGATACCATCAATAAAACAATCGCCGGAGTTATAGCCACCATTCCCGCGGGCGGTGTAGTTACGGCACTGGAGTTTAGAACGCACTACATCGGTATTGTCCACATCATTAGAGAAGGCCACAAACCCCAACTGGTCAAATTTAGGGTCTAGCTTTTGAGCAAAACGTTTGACTGCCTCTTGCGCGCTGCGGAAGGGTTGGAGGCCCGCGTAGAGGTCATTATTAAGCTGGTTAACGATTTGCCCCGTAGGAATATCGGTACAATTTTTTCCTTGCCCTGGCTTACCATCATTCCCATTTTTAATGCAAGTTTCGTCATCATGCGTAACTTCAAAGCCATAAATGGGATTAGCCAAATTACAGGCTTCACGGGTAGCCGAGCCACGACTAATTTGTGGCCCGCGTCCGCCATTCATGGTAACTACATTTTTCAACTCAATCGCGTTTGAATCGGAACCTGTAATACTCTGAGCATCATTATTGGTAAAAAGAACGCGGTCTATTTTGTAACCCGCACTGCCTTGATACAAACGTAAGGTGTATTGGGTTTTTCCCGCACCGTCTGTATTTGGCGTGGCGACTGTGCCTAATTTAATCCATTGCCAATCTGAATTTAAGGCCCGACTATCACGCACATATGGATAGCGGTTAGAGGAGTTAGTTTGTGCAAAAGCAGGTAATACATCTGTATTCTCGACCACATCCATTGGAACGTTAGTATCATCGCCATCTAAAACTTCCCAATAAATGGCACTGCGCCACCAATTACGACCGCCTGGCCCATTGCCGCTTCCATCTACCCCGGCCTCAGGGTTGGGGTTGCCATTCCATTCGTAAGCTAAATCTGCCCCGCCAATGGCTCTTATCCAAATGGTTGTTTCGGCGCTCCAATTGGGGTCATTGGTAAAATCATATTCTACATAAGGTGGTTTACCTACAAAATTAGAATCATTCCAACATTTATTGCCACTATTTAAGGGGAAACAATTCGCATCATAACTGCCCCCAATCACGCCAATATTGGCTGAGGCTTCATAAACGGCAAAAGGTTTGGCTTGGATATAAGCACTACAATCAGTGGCTTTAACGGTTATCTGATTGCCATCCTTATCTTTAGTCTCTATATCACCTGCACAAATTTGTGTCCCATTAAATGTACAGTCAATTACGGCTCCACCCGCGCCTGATTGTATCCCAGGGTTGCAGACGTTGGCCGATTGTTGTGAGGGATTACCTGCTTGATTGCCCTGGAAAAACTCTTGGGGGCGATGTGCGCCTTGAAAGTAATTAATGGGGTCTAATACTCCCGCATATTCATAAGCATTAGCCATAGAACCCCGTTGAACCGCCCAATAGCCTTGCCCTGCCGTCCGTCTTGCCAAATTCCAGCCCTCTAGCGGCATGTTGGCCGAATAAAGTTCCGCTTCATGGACCGAATAATAATAATTAGCGGTACTCCCATCGGGCAATCCTGCACCAGGCACAACACTAGGAATTTCATAATCTACGGTTTCCAGTGAATTAGTTAGCACATTATCTAATGTAGCACTTACTATTTTCTGGGGGATACATAACTCTGTGGCAGGAATCGAGTTATTTTGCTTATCTGCGGCTCGTTCATATTTTACCAGGGCAGGCGCAAAAGGAATGGGGTTATAGTAGCCATTTTTATCAGGGTAAGAATACGTAACCATATCCTTATCCGCCACCCATGCTTTGGTCTTCACCCAACAATCCACGCAGGGGGTATCAAACTCCATGGAGGCAGAAATGTCTAACACCACTATAATATCAAGATTACTCACACTCTCGGCAATTGCTTCTGAAGTGACCGGCACTTTGGAAAAGCCAATTAACTTCATAAAATTCATGTCAACGAGTGATTTGCCGATGATTTTTATGCGGGCAGAATTGCCATAATTACCACTGCTGGCCTCGCATAAATTCGCGGGGTTATCATTGGTGTTTTCAGCTCCCTGTAGCCCACGAAATGAACCCGTATCAATCATGAAGGAGGCTCTGAGGGTTTCCGTGGCGGGAATGTACATGGCTCCTTTGACCTCGGTGACTGGATCCATTTTTAACTGTTGCACCCCATTAGGATGAGTTTCATCAATATTGCCGCCTTTTGTGGTGACGCAGCCGCGCACCACTACCTCCACATCCCTGCCCACATCATAGCCATTGTTCTTTAAATACTCAATAGCTCGCTCCATGGCATCTTCCTCAAAAGGCAGTTCAACGGCGGCGGCTAAAACGGCTGAGTCGACGGCTTTATTGATGCGAACTCGTTCAATATAAACCAAGCCCAAGTCAATGGCTAAACCCATCATGGCAACTAAGCCCACAAATGAAGCGGCAAAGATAACGATACTTTGCCCTTTCTGTTCGCTAAAACCCTGCCAAAAGTACCTTTGTAAAAACTGTCTCATTTTTTTTAACATCATCTAACCTCTACTGTAATTAGGAGTTAGGAGTTAATGCCACCAATAAATAATTAGGGGATACGGAGTCCAAAGCCGTAGGTCTTTGTCCCACTGCTCAAAGCCTACGGCTTTGGACTCCACTGCTATCCCCTGAAAATTTACAGGTGGAATTAATGCGTTTGTATTCCTAATTCCTAATTCCTAATTCTTATTGTATCACCCAGCCCTTAGTTGCATCAACCACCACCATGTGAGTAGTATTGGTTTGTTCATTGATGCCGACGACAATCCAAACGGGGCCAGCTAACTTTTTAGTGCTACGTAGCTGAATAATTAAATCTAACCCTAAGTTATTTTGGAGAACTTCACTCCCCCCATGGTCTAACCAGGTGGCTAAAGCTACAGAGCTATCCATCAACCAACCCTCAGTCGCGACGGGGTGTGGCGGGAGGGTGACTTCAAGCGGGTGAACAAAAATCTGCGTTTGCCCATCGGCTTCTACACTAACAAAAAGTTTGAGCTTTTTGCTGGGTGAGTAAAAATGGTATGTCCAAAGTGTTGGTTCGCCTACTTGGCTCAGACTTAATAGCTGATGCCATTTAGCACTCGCCGCGATTAACTCGGCATCGCTTGACCACGCTAAAGCGGCGGGTTTAGCCATTTGATTGTATTGATTTAACCCTGTAACCATTTGGTTGGGGATAGTGTGGGTTGGCTTAGGGGCGGCTTCAGGTAGCTCACGCACTTTTTCTTGGCGACCTATATCACGCAAAATCAGCAAAGCAACCACAATCACAGCCACCGCGGCTAGGGACATTAAACCAAGTAATAAGATTATATCTCGCCGTCGGATTCTTTGAAACATGGGTTACTCGGTGTGCTTTAGACCTCACAGGTTTCTAAAACCTGTGAGGTCTGTCAACATTCGTCCTGTCATTTTAATTATTTACCACACCCACACGAATCATGGTGAGGTTAACGCCTGTTCTGTCAAGGCCATCATTTTTGAGTAAAACAGTCGTATCATCAACCAACATGCTGCTTGTGCCATTGCCATTATCCGCCGCATACTCGGTATAAAGGAAATATTTTGTATTGCTGTTGGTTGAAGCAGGTAAGCCATAGAAGTTATACTCCCCTCCTTGAATGGTGGTGGTTTCATATAGCTTGCCGCCCTCAGCGTAAGCCCACACTTTAACCCCCTCTTTACGGATTGCCCCATCACCCTTACCCTCATCCACTCTTACAGTCCCTTGAATATGAGTGGGGTCTTTACCGACATCAATCAACTCTTGGTCGGTTGGCTTGGGTTGGGTACGACAGATTTCGAGGTTAAGCTCATCAAAGTTAAACTTAATATTCCTACATGAACTAAATAAGGCACAATCACGGGTGTTACTATTATTGTACACCAATAAGTAAACATCCCCTGAATAGCTGTTTAAATTAACCCCTGGTTTGAGGGTTAACTCCATATTTTTTTGTTCCCACGATGGGCCACTATAACTGACTTGGTTCATGGTGCCAACGGCAATTGTGGCCGGTTCACTTAATAATTCATCTGAGGTGGGGTCGGGGTAAGTTCCCGTAGGTGCTTTAGTAACTAAAGCCACCTGGAAAATGCTGGCAGGTTCAGGTTTTCCGTTATCATCAATATCATACCAAATGCTAAATTTGACCGTGGCCGCCGTGGATACAGGCGGCGAACTTTCTAGGGTTAGCTTTTGGTAGAAATAAGGGGTACTTTGATTGTCAGTCCAACCGCCCATTTTATAGTTGCCATCATACGCCCCCCCATTCGCCACAAACGCATTTCCGCCCAAATTCCAGACACTATAGACCCCTGGTTTTTCAAAACTTAAGCCTGTATCTTGTAATGGATTAGGACAATATTCATAGCCAGGGGGAATGTTCGTCGGAATAGTGGTCGAACCACTTTTAATGAACTCGCCTGACCCTTTCCCTGGTTCACATGGACGGAAGCCAAACTTAAAGTATACAAACTCCGTTGACTGGACAATACTAGCATTATGTGAGTCATTAAACAAGCCAATCTCAATTTCATCCTCAATGGGTTCAAGGGCTGAATTGGTTGAAACCAGTAACTCGTTGGCGGAGTACTCAGTCCAACTCGCAGGAGGGGTACTGCTATTTGTTTGAGCATGGTAGAATTTGAAACCACCCGTGATTTGATTACGGGTTATCCTTAACCAAACATAATTAGGCAAAGTATAGCCTGTGCCATTTGATTCCCAAAGAGTGGCTTGCCCATTATAGGTATCACGGTTAATGACTTGCGGCAAATAACTCCCGTTACTTTGCTTCATTAAACCAAACTGAATTTTGGCACTACTAGGGTCAGCTTTACGCCGAATCTCTAAACCTGCCATGGCTTTTTCACTACCACCCGTCAGGTTATGCATGCCCACAACGGCATCAAAATCAAACTTGGTCGAAATGGCCGAGGCCGTATTATAACGGTAGAAGAAATAACCACCGTTGTTATCATTACGGCTGCCCAGATTATCTGCCCCTAAGTTCTTCAAAATCAAGGCGGCGGTATCAACACCTAGTAACGGGTCGGCGGTGCGGCCACCGTAAGGCTGGGCCGTCCATTTAGTGCTGCTAAATTTGCCACCCTCTGACCACACCGTGGTTTTGAAATTATCAAAGATAGTTTCAGAGGCGTTATTAGTATAGTAATTACCGTTAAACTCCCCATTAGAGGCAAATAAGGTTACATAAAGTTTTTGGGCTTCGTCAGGCGTAAAACTAACAGGATTTAAGGTATCGGCATAACTGGTGATTTCGGTGGTTGCGTCTTGTCCATTGGTGCCATATTTGAAATGGAGTTTTTGCTGTTTATCCACTTCAATTTTTAGACTGATGGGCAGTTGACTCAGTAGGATACGTTGGCTAATCGGACTCACTTCAGGAATCTGATTATTATTAGCTGCCACCCGTCCACCCGCCACAAGTTGGTAATTATTGTCAGCCTCTTTCCACTTAAGAGCAAAATAAATCCGTTTGTCATAGCTAAACGCATTACTTTCAGGGGAAGCTACCCGCACCTCTAACCCCGCCCAGCCGCTGACGTAGTTCCCTACACCGTAGGGTTGACCATTACTGCTAGGGGCTTGGACGACGCTAATTTGGGCGGAGGCAAAACGAGTAATCGGTTTATTGTAATACAAGGCATAGACGCGGTCGTTGCCATCTACAGCATCAGGCCGCCCCGCGCCATGGGTGAGCATGAGTTGACCCTGGAAGGTGGTATATCTCCCACCATTGTTCTGTTGCTGCTTGCCCTGCCAATCACTGGCATTAGCCCCACCCGCATCAACGTCATACGGCGACTCAAAAGTGATTACAGGAAGAATTTCTTCAGTTTGCGTGCCGAGGCCAAAGGTTTCAGGGCTAATGGCGATAGAGGGTTCATTACAGGTCAGGTTAACGGTGGTACTAATCACGTTGTTACTTTCTGTTGCCTCATTCACCAAACGGGAGGTATTGGCGTAAGCATAGAAGGTTTGTAGCCCATAACGGGTTAAGGTAAAGGCTTGTTGGAGTTGGAAGGATTGCCCATTGGCTAAGGGGGTCATGCGCCACTGTTTGAAATCCCCTGGCATGTTGAAGACGGCCTTATTTTGCAGTTGCCCTGGAATTAAGGGCGCAGGGTCTTGATACATGTCTATATCAAAATAACGGGAAATGGGGATGGTGGCCGCATTTTCAACCGTAAAAGTGACGGTGTAAGGGCGGTTAATGTGCGGATTGGCCGAGGTATGAACCACCTCTACGGGTCTAGGCGTAGCATCTTTGGCCCACAAATCCCCTGACCGAATGGTTAAGGTCGTGGTCGCAATACGTTGATTATCGTTATATTGTCGGGAGATCATGTCGAGAGGTATGCCCCAATTTTTAGAGTCAGTAATATCTGACCCTGGCGGGTCTTTGGGCAGCGAGGTTAAGTCGTAATTTAAATTGAAACTACCAGAACCATCGGTTTGGGCAATGACATTAGGCATTAGCTGACCCGCATAAGACAAGCGATAACTGGTGTTCGGGGCATGGTTGCGTAAGCGAATACCAATGGTTGCATCAGGCAGCACCGCTTGAGTAATGGGCGGGTAAGTGCTGGGTATGCCCAGGATGGCATCAGGGGCATCCATGCGCGTATTACCTTGGTAGACCTCAATATAGGGTTTGGGTAAAATTTCCACCTGAATGGTGGCACATGCCTGGTTTAGTCGGGCGGGATTATCGGTTACACTGGTAGAGAAAGAAGAAATTTGATATTTTACCGAAGTTGAGCTAGCCGCATCCATGGGAATAATGAAGCCCTGTTTAGCAATCCCACTGGGGCCAACTAAGAGGGTATTATCAGCCCGACTGGTCGGAATACGACTATCTCCAAATTGCAAGAAGTAATCCCCTGCGGCATGGTTATTCATCTGAATGGTAATGAGCGAGCCGATAGGGAATTTGTAATTATCCTTACTAACGCCAACAATGGTTAAGTAGCAAACATTGCTATTATCCACGGTGAATTGCTTTCTGGGGGCAATCCAGGTGGTTTCCAAATCGGTGGCCGATGGTTTACTGGGGTATGAACGGATAGAATAAGTGCCATTTTCCCAAACATTCTCCCCTTCATCGGTCAGGTGAATCGAGACAATCCCACTCGTGCCATTTTCATCAGTTTTGGCATTTTCTGAAACGCTGGCTAAAATCTGAGTCCCACTAAAGACCACCACAAAATAACTCCGCTTAGGCGTATGGTCTATCAATTGAACTTGAATGGTATCCCCTTTTTGATAGGTAATATTGCCCGTCGCGAATAGCTTAATGCTAGGATTGGTCATAAAGAAAGGCGCATCGGCGGCGGTGCTATTATCGCTAGAGACAACAGACCGAACCACACAGGTTATCACTCCGCCTGGGGGACATGGGGAAGGGGGAATATTATCTTCATCCGTTGCAGGGGCTAACCGCGCCATGGGGGCGGTGCTGGCAAAGCCATTGCTATCTACCGTAAGGGGGAAGTTAACCAATGGCGTGGTAAAACCATTGCCAATCGCAAATACCATATAATCGCCTGGCGCATGTTTTTGTAATTCTGCCTTAATGGGGGTGTGGCGCGCCCAAACGGGGCTTGTGCCACTTGCATCAAGTATCACCAAAGTGTTGGTTATGGTGTCATCATCTGCGCTAATAATGACATCTTGTTCCGCACTAGCCAACGGGTTTTCACAGGTTTGCCCCGTAGTACCTGCGCCGACGGAGTAGAGACAGTAGCTCCCTGGCTTAAGCCCAGTCAGGTCACAGGGTGGTGGGCTGATAAAGTGATTATTCCCATCAGTTTGGACATTGGAGCAAATCTTATAGGCGGTTTTATCTATTGCCCGCGACTCTAAGTAAATATCATAAAGTTGACTTTGGTCATGGTTAATTAACTCAATATTAATCTCAGTGTCTGTACCAAAGCGAAAGGCATAATTATCAGATTTAATGGCCTGCCCTTCTGGGCCACAAATTTGGGGGGCGGGGCAACTTTGGGTGCCTGGCCCCGTAACGGGTGGTTGAACGTTAATGGGAACACCGCCTGTTTGCGCCAGAACCTCATTTTGACCCTCGTTCTGCATCTGAACTTCCCCACGCACAGTGACGGGCAACCCACCGACAATCGCATTAAAAATCGGCGTGACCATTTGGACGTTATAAAAGGTATAAACCGCCACATTCAGCCCTTGCTCACCCGCATAATTTGGCACACTATTAATGGGGGTTGACCCATTAGCAGTTTTAGTAATTACTTGTCCCACGACCACCACGCCAAAGGCATTGGGAATATAATTCCCAAAATTCTCTGCATTGGGGTCTTGTACCTTACAGTTCCATTTAGTATAATCCTCGGTTGAACCCGTGGGATATTCACAGATACAACTCGTAGGATTGCTCAGGCCCTCACATAAATTGTAAGGTGGGTCTGTTTTAGGGGGTATCCCGCCAATGAGGGCATAACTACGTTCAATCGCCAGCCGTTTGATGGCTTCGGCGCGGGTTTTAGGGGAGCAACGCCACGGTTTGGTCGCGTTTGCTTCACCCTCCACCTTTAGACAATCGGGGTTATCCGTAAAATTTTCTTGTGGGTTAACAATATAGGGCTTACCCGTAATGGCATAACGTGCCGCATCTCTCGCCGCTGATTGCACGGTGATATAAGCCCAAATGACCCGTCCTATTTCAAATATTCCTAATAATAGCATTAATAAAATAGGGAGAATTAAGGCGAATTCGACTAAACTTTGTCCTTTTGACTTGTGTTTTAACACGATTAAACTCCTTCAGGTACAGATAGTATAGGGATAGTTTCTAAGCAATGGGACTTACGCAAAACCCTCTCCCATAGGGCGAGGGAGTAAACTTCCCTCCCTTTGGGGGGGACTGAGGGGGGGATTTTGTCGTTTTGCGTAAGCTCGAAGCAATAGAGCTATCTCTTCATTGATACCTTTTCTATCATGGGGGGGTGGTGGGTTATGGTAAAAATATCAAATAATAGGTTTATTGCGGTTATATAACTGCAATGGCAGGGGGCTAATAAAACATCAAAATGCACCGATTAAGATGTTCGGGCATCACTTAAGTAACATGCTTTGATTAGTTATGCTCAGATATAATAGAGTCCGTCGCTTCCAGAAAAGATACGGGCAACGTTAAAGAGGGGGCGCGTTTTTTAAGACTGTCATGGAGTCCAAATCTTTAGATTTGACTGCCCAATCTAACAAATCTAAAGATTTGGACTCCAGATGGCGAAAATTGGCTGACACTAACAGAAACTCCAACAGGATGTCAGTGTACATTGACTAGTAGCTTAGGCCATGCTATTATTAAAACCTCTAGTTTAACAATAACTTAACACAAATAAGGATGGTTATAATATGACAACTCAAAGCAGATCTGCCTTAATCGCCGTCGCCTGGCTACTCCTGTGGCAATGGGGGCTAATGGTAGCGCAGGCCGCTGAATTTGTAGTGACCCGCCTGGATGACCCGCAACCGAATCAATGTTTACCTGCCGATTGTTCATTACGGTCGGCGATTATCGCGGCCAATAATAACCCTGGGGCGGACACAATTACCTTTCAGGCGGCCAAAGGAACGTATCAACTCAAAATCACTGGGCTAGGTGAGAACGTCGCCGCCACCGGTGATTTAGATGTGTTAGATAGTTTAACGATTAAAGGTAAGGGCCAAAATAATACCATTATCAGTGGCTTAACTCCTAGTAATAATCCTAATGCCCTTGATTTTGACCGAGTGTTTCATATTATTAAAGGTGATTTTGCCATTTCCTCGTTGACCATTCAGGGGGGTATTATTACTAAAACGACGGTTGCCTCTAGTGTGGGCGATGATGGTGGTGGGATTGCCTATGGTGTTTCAGGGGGTATTTTATCGGTGATTGATAGCCGCTTACGTAATAATCAAGCTAGGGTCGGCGGAGGCATTTTTAGTAATGGGGATGATGCAATTATTAACATTATCAATAGTACCATTAGTGAAAATTACGCCGTTGAAACTGGGGGTGGCTTAAACCCCGCGCAGGTAAAAGTAACGGATTTAAATATTTTGGGTAGTTCAATTATTAATAATACCACCGATGGGAATGGCGGGGGGATTTATTTCTTCTCTGACCCTGATATTGGTGAAAAAGTGGTTATGAACATTATTAACACCACCATTAGCGGCAATAAAGCCGTAAGATATGGGGGCGGTATTAATAATGATGGGATTGGAGAGGTTAACTTGCAAAACTCAACCATTGTATTTAATACAGCAGGCACAGCTACTGATAAGGGCGGTGGGGGGGGGGGCATAGCCTCTACCTATCGGGGTAAGTTTAATGTGTCTCATTCAATTATTGCAAATAATACCGATGGTCGCTACCGTTTAGGGTCTATATTTTATGCTCATGATTGTTTGGCCCCTGACAACACCACCATGCGTTCCTTAGGCCATAATTTAATTGGTAATAATATTGGCTGTGAGTGGCCGACAACGCGGGATGATTTGGTAGGTGAAGAACCTAATAACGTGATTGACCCTAAATTGGACAGTTTAAAAACGACGACCTCAGCCCTGCCTTTTCACCCCCTCTTAGCAGGTAGTCCCGCGATTGACCAGGGAGTTAAGACAGTTGGTGGTCAATTGGGTGCATGTGCTTTTATTGACCAGCAAGGGTTTGGGCGGCCAGTGGGGGATTCATGCGATATTGGGGCGTATGAAAGTGGCGCGACTCAACCTGCCTTAAGTTTAACCATCATTAAAAGTGGGCCTGATATTATTCAAAGATTAGGGGATACGATTACCTATACCCTTATTGTCATTAACAGTAGTTTGCTCACCGCAACGAGGGTTTCTATCAGCGATACTGTTCCCAGTGGGGCGTTTTATTTGAGTGGTGGCGATGTTTTTACGAGCAAACCAGCCCCTGGCGCAGTGGCTTGGTTTAATGGACCGTTATATCAGGCCATGCCACCTAATACGCTCATGGCCGTCACCTTTGCCGTCACCTCTAATCAAGCGGTGCGTAACGAAATCTATCAAGTTAGTGCCGACGGTTTTGGGAGTGGCGGTTTTACGGGGGTTGGAACGGGGTTGGCTGAACCGAGTTTTGCCATTGAGAAAACAGGGCCTAGCCGTGCGCCAGAAGGTAGGGAAATTACCTATACCTTAACGGTGCGAAATGACGGTAAAGCCGAGGGGTTTGGTGTAGTCATTACCGATACCTTGCCAACGGGGGCGACTTATATTCGGGCAAGTGACGGTGGCGGTCTTGACGGGCAAACCGTCAGCTGGAAGGTGGATAGTTTGCGGGCAGATGGGGGTGAGGTTAATATTACGGTGGTGGTTACGGCCACCCATTCGATTACCAATAGCCTTTATCGGGTGACTGCTTTTGAGGAGACTCGCACTAAATCTTATAGCCAAACGGGGACGATTGTTGTTTTTACTCAAGTAGGTAAGGAAACGTATTTACCCGTAATGCGTAAAAACCAGTAAGGCAATCAGTGTGCTGGCCTTTGGTCGGCAACTTATTGCTAAAATATCATTACAAAACAAAAAGGGCAGCCAAATAGCTGCCCTTTTTGTTTGGACTTAAGCAAACAGGAGCGTCAAAATTTTATTTTGACAGGCGAAAATGAAATTTTCGCACTCCTGAAAAATTTATTCGCTGTAGTGCTTAGTTTATTGGAATCCAGAACTCTACGCGTGTACCTTGGCCTACGCCACTATGAATGTTAATTTGTCCGCCGAGCATCTCAACCCGTTCTTGCATGGTGCTGAGGCCAATCGTTTTACGTTGGCGGGAAGCCCCTAACGCTTCACTCACATTAAAGCCACTTCCGTCATCTTCCACAATAACACTGGCTTTATTGGGGTTAACATCTAGCGCAATTTGCACCTGAGTAGCTTTGGCATGTTGTTGGATGTTTTTGAGCAGTTGTTGAATAATGCGGAAAATTGTGACTTCGGCATGAGGCGGGAGGCGAATGTCTTGCCCCGTCACTCGAAAATGACAGGCAATGTTATATTTCTGTTCGTAATCCTCAAATGATTTTTTGAGGGTGGGCGTTAAACCCAAATCATCTAACATCATAGGGCGTAGTTCAAAAATAAACTCCCGCACTTTTTGGAAGGTTTGCGAGACCGAGTCTTTTAAGGTAGTCAGTTCGGCGCGGGTACGAACAGGGTCACTATCAAACAGGCGTTCGCTAATCTCTGCTTGCAGAATCAAGTTCGTTAAGGCTTGCGCTGGCCCATCATGTAATTGATTAGCGAGTGAACGCCGTTCTGATTCCTGGGCATTAATCACCTTAACCACGCCAATTGACTCAGCCGTTTGGCTAGGGCTTTCCCCAGATTTTTCAGGAGCAGCAGTACTTAACCCACCACTCACATCTATTACTTTGCGTAATGTGTCCATATAACGTTTCAAGTTATCTTGCTTATCGTTCAGCTTTTCCACTTGACCGCGCATCATGAACAAACGGACTTGTACCTCTTGGGCTGCCTTATAAGTTGTCTTAATATCATCGCGCGGCACCGTATCCAGATTAGCCTCTAAATTTCGCACCGAGTTCGTCATTTGGGCATTACGATGCGCCAATTTTTCCACCTCAGTGGTACTTTGCTTTAACAACATTTCGAGTTCCTTCAACTCTTTTTGCACCTGCTGGTATTCTTGGTTAACGTATTCAATTACGCCTTCCACTTTCATTCCAGCCGCTTGGCCTGGCCCCACTGGTTTTCCATTCATAATGAGCTACCCCTCTTATTTCTCTTCATCATGCAAGCGAATCCAGCCCCGTTTCACGGCATAAAGAGCCGCTTGAGTACGGTCATTGACTGCTAATTTTCGCAAAATACTAGTCATGTGGTTTTTAACCGTTTGACGGCTAATCCCTAATTCGTATGCCACTTCTTTATTACTTTGACCTTTGGCTATATGTTGTAATATTTCCATCTCTCGTGGCGAAAGTGGCGCAAACATATCATTGGGTGAACCATCGACATATGCCACCTTGTCAAATTGTTGAATGAGCCAAGTCGCCACTTCGGGTTTATCCAACACCTCATCATCCACCACATAATTGCCTTCACTCACCTGGCGCACCGATTCAACTAAACGGCGCGGGGTCACATCTTTCGGGAAATAAGCGGCGGCCCCGGCACGAATAGCATGGAAAATCTGCTCATCATCATGGTAAGCCGTCAACATAATCACCGCAATTTCGGGCGCGGCTTGTTTTAATTCGCGGGTCACTTGCAACCCATTCATGTTTGGCAAATTGATGTCCATGATAACCACATCAGGCATCAACTGCTTAATCATGCGTAAGGCTTCTTCTCCGTCAGCAATTTCCATGATAACTTCAAGTTGCTCATCGGCCTCAAGGACACGGCGCAACCCCTGGCGGAAGAGTGGATGGTCATCAACTAAAATAACACTGGTTTTAGACATAGCGTGTCTCTCCAAAAAACTCAGCTTGGCTGAGAATTTTAGGACTTAGGCAAAAGTAGAGGAGTCCGCAATTATTTGCGGACAGCCCGCAAATGATTGCGGACTCCTGCGTAAGCCCTAACTTTATAAAATAGGGTAGGGTATAGATAAAATGACGTGTGTCCCTTGATGGGGCGCACTTAATATTTTCAAACGGCCGTTGAGCAACTCGGCATAATCGACCATGCGGGCTAAACCTAGATTTTTACGTGAACGACTAAATTCATCTAAAATTAAACCTCGGCCATTATCAATAACCGAAAATTCTAATCGATTATCATGCTCTTCTAACATTACATTTACTTGGGTTGCCGCCGCATGATGGTGAACATTGCTCAGGGCTTCTTGCATCACCCGAAAGATTGCCACCTCAATAATGCTCGGTAAACGCCCCATATTCGCTTCAATTCGCAACTTAACCGTAATATTGGTGCGAGTTTCATACCGTTCTAAATAACGTCGTAGGCCCGCGCTCAGGCCAAAATTTCCCATGATGGTGGCAGGTTCTAAATTAACGATAAACCAACGCACATCGGTTAAGCCCTGTTCTAATTCACTTTGCAATGCCTCTAGCCCAGTGGAAACTGCCGCCTCATCGTAACCTAACAACTGCCGACATGAGGCCACTTCAAACACCGCATTGGCTAATAGCTGTCCCACGCGGTCTTCCATCTCGCGAGCCAGTTGAGTCTGTTCTTCTTCTTGGCTTTGTAACACTCGGATGAGCGGCCAATGGTCGTCATCGTTCAACGGGGCATCTAAATTATGGCGTAGAGTATGGTGAACGGCTTGACAACGTTCAACCAGCCGTAGTAAATTTTGGCTGATTTTTTGGAGAGGAGGATTAGATGACGGGTTAGCGAGTAAGGCAGCTTGGGCAAGTTCAGTGAGCTTATCCTGAGTTTCTTGCAGGACGTTGGTCGCTTTAGTTACAAACTCTTCGATTAAGGTAGTTTCATGCCCCATGCAGATACTCCATTGTTGTCACCTCCCTATAGTATACCACAATTAATTGCCCAACGGCAAGCTATTGGATTATTTACCTAAGAGCTTATAGGTTTTTAAAAACCTATAAGCTCTTGACACTATTTGTTGAATTGCACTTGATACACGCTCATATTATCATTGTTAATATCCCCTGACCATAAGGTTTTAGTCCTATACACCTCATGCAAATCGGTATTTTGGCTCAGGTGCGGATACCATGATGGAAATATAACAACATAATCGGCACGCTGAGTAACGATAAATTCCAATAATTTTGGCTCATCGCGGATAATTGGAATCACCTCAGGCGTAATCAATCCCGCCAAATCAATCAACGGACGTTGCGTAAAATAACCAATCGCCCCAATATCATGCGCCGCAATGGTCGTATTAGGTGGAGTTTCCGCCACCAACCAGCGCGCCGTTGCCACCATTTCCGTCTCAATAAAGCGCACATCTCGTTGATAGGCCAGCGCACCCACCCCCACAAAGGCCACCACCAACACGCCCCATGAGCCGACCATGACGGGATAAATGACCCGTTGATAGAGTCGTTTCAAAGACCTTACAGGTTTTAGAAAAATTAAACCAAAATCTCCCTCACCCCCGTCCCCTCTCCCAAAGGGAGAAGGGGGAGTTTTTACTCCCTCGCCCTCTGGGAGAGGGTTGGGGTGAGGGTCTTTAATGGCAGTAGACCTGTGAGGTCTAGTATAAAGTCGCTGACTGCCCCACAACCCTAACAAAATGACCCAGACAATCATGGGCATTTGATACCGCCCATGTTGATAGGTGACAGGTAAACGAAAGCCATAAAGTAATAAAAATGAAATCCACCACGCCCACAAGCAAACTAACTCGCTGCGCCGTTCTTTCACCGTCAACCATGCCGCCCAAATTAAGCCTGGCAACAAGAGAAATTGCGGCCCAATGAAAATCACCTGAAATACACCCTGCACCGTTTCAACAGGGTGACTAAAATTGCCAAACAGTCGCCACCATAACGGATAACTTGACAGTACCACCGCGTATTCAGCCTGCTTCGCATAGAGAGTGTTGGGGAAAGGTTTGCCTGTTAAATGAAAATGAAAGGCCATGTAAGGTATCAGTAATAGAGCGATACCCAACCCTACCATTATATAGGAGTCCGCAATTCTTTGCGGATTATCCGCAAATGATTGCGGACTCCTATATTGTTTAACTCCCCAATCCAACCCTAACAAAGCCACTAAGCCAAGACCCTCTGGCCGCGTCAAGGTCAGAAAACCACCCATAATACCCAAAGTCAGCCAACCCGATGGCGTCGGCGCGCGACTAACCGTAAGATAGCGACTCACCAGGGCGACGGATAGCCAGATAAATAACAGAGTTTCCATGCCCGAAACCGCTGCCCAAATCAAATGCCATTCGAGGGTGCAACAGACTCCAATGATGAGGGCGAGGGTGGGTTGTTGCGGCCAAAGTTGTTGCGCGAGATAACGCATTTGCGCGCCGATAAGCCCTAATAAAATAATGCCCAAACTGTATGTCCATAGCTGAAAGGGGACATGCAACAAATAGCCCAAACTTAACAATAATGACCATAATGGCGCGGTTGACCCCGCACTCGGCTGCCCTGGCACAAAGGCCAGTTGACTACTCACCGCCAAATTGCGGGCGTAGGTTTGGTGAATCCAGGCATCATCTAACGGAAAGCCCACGTAACCCCCCCAGGCAGCCAGGGCAAGGTAAAACAGCCCTGCGATAACGGCGAGTAAGAAGGTGAGAGGTGAGAGATGAGAGGTGAGAAGTGAGAGGTGAGAACTTTTTTGGTTCATTTTGGTTTGGATATTTCGCTTACGATAAATTGATGGAGCGATAAAATTAAATTTTCGTAAGCAAATCCACCAACTAACGTTTTATGAGGGATAGCTAAATCAACGGCATACCCTTCAGGGTTGTCGTAACATTCTATCACTGTCCCGATACTGTTTTTAGGGATAATTTGCTCTGAAAAATCACTTTTAAGCTCTGTTGTCGTAACGATATTGGTATTAACTGTAATTTTAGCCATGTTATCATTATACCATTAATAGCGTGGATTTGCTGAACTTTTCGGATTTATCCGTTTGTCCTACAAATCCGCGCTATCGCCACGCAAAAATGCGGATGGGTTGATTGTCTTGCCCCACTGTATGCACTAATTTTAACATGGCGGGGACATCGTGCAAATTGTATAATTGAGCCAATGGCGCGGGGCAATTTACGTCTAAAATCAGATAATCCACTTGATAACGGCGCATGACTTCTATCGTAATGTCGGGTGGTTCATTGGGAACAATGACGCTGAGGCCGCCGCCGTGATAGCGATAGGCGGGTGGATTACCTATCATCACGATAGCCTGGGAATTTTGCGCTTTAAGCCATGTTACAACGGCGGGATAGCGAGAGTCGGCCTGATTCCAGGTGTTATTTTGTAAGACTCGTTGATAATAAATGCCCCCACTGAGGCCACTGGTTAAGAATAATAACCCTACGCCAAATATTGGTTTGGCTATCTTGGCGTTCCAGGTGCGACGGCGCGCCGCCAACCAATCAATGGCCTCGCTGAAACCGAGCGCAGCCAGGGCATACATAAAGGGTAATAACGCGGTAGCAGAATGAAATAGGCCGCCGCGTACCCCTGGAAAGGTGAAAATAAAGGTCATGGTCAGAAAAAGTAATAATGCGTAGAGGCTACTGAGTTGCACCATGGGCAATTTGCGCCCGCGCCAGCCACCCATGAGGATAAACGGCCAGAGTAAAATCATGCCCCATTCGGCTAACACTCGCTGCGAGTTAACGGTTAAAGCCCACCAACGACTTTGTAAGATTGAGCCTAGCCCTTGCGCCCAAAAGGTTTGCGCGGATAGTTCGCGCCCATAACTAAAGAGGTCGTCATATTGCGTTAGCCAGATGGTTTGTGTGCCTGATACGGGGAAGGGGGTGCCAGTGACTTGCCAATTGCGAATGAGCCAGGGCGTAAGAAGTAAGAGGTAAGAAGTGAGAATTAAGAAATAAGGAGTGAGAAGTGAGAAGTGAGAAGTGAGAAATGAGGGGGACTGACGGCTGACGGCTGACGGCTGACGGCTGAACCAAATATAAAGAAATATAGCAATTAAGAGTAATGGCCCATCGGCGCGGCTGAGGTGGGCTAGGCCAATGCAGAGACCCGTTACGAAACATAGCAGCCATGATTGCCTAACCGACTGACTTGCTGACTGACTGACAAGCTGATTGGCTGACTCGCTGACCCACTGACTAGCTAACATTAACGCCAACGCCCCAAATAGGCCAAAGGGGGTGAAGTTATCAATCGCCGTCCAATAAGGCAGGTAGAAGCCACTTGTGAGCATGAACATGGCGGCGAGGAGGCTTAACTGACGTGTTAGGCGTGGCGGGTATGATTGTTGTTGCAATAAATGATAGGCTATAACGTAGGTTAAGGGCGGAAGCAACGCGGAGAGAATAATGAAGGGAATTTGGGCGACATGGTAGCTGATACCGCCAACGGCCATACTGAGGGCGGCTAACATGGACGTTAGGGGCATCCAATAAAGGTGGCTGGGTTGTGGCGGCGGGTTAGGATTGTTAAGGTAGTTCCACAAAAAATCCTCCACAAACCCGCGCCCCTCAGCCAGATTAACGGCGTTGACGTAATAATAGGCCGCGTCCATGTAGTTGGGTTGCTGTTGTGGCCAGGCGGTTAAGAGCCGCATGATGAGGGCGAAAATAAAAATTGCGCTCAGGTCGGCCTGGCTCGCCCTTGTTTTTTTTGTCATAAATCGTGTGATATACCTCGTGTTGCTAGGACTACACATAATTGCAGGATTTAGGCTTAATTTGCTAACTAAATCAAGTTTGCTGTATGATTGCCAGATGATGATTCAGTGGCTTAAACGTAACCAAAATAGCCTAAGTTTATTGGCTCTCACGTTGCTCGTTATTCTATTACGCTTGCCTTTCGTGGAACAACCCTTTGATAATGATAGCGCGGCCAATGCCTACCATGCCCGCCTGATTCTGCGCGGCGAGCCACTTTATGGCAGCCACCATCCCATCCATCATCTGCCTGGCGTTTATTACGTTTATGCTCTCATTTTGCGATTGTTGGGCGACTCGACGGCCTCGCTTAAAATAGGGCTGATGCTGTGGCAAGTTGTAACCATGTGGCTGCTTTATTATTTGGCTAAATTTTTACATGGTCAGCGTTTAGCCATTTTAGCCGCGCTGTTTTATAGCTTTTTGAGCGCAGACATTTATCTTCTCGGCATGACGGCGGAAACTGAACTTTTTGTTAATCTGCCCCGTATTGCCAGCATTTTTGCGTTACTTTATTTGCGCCATAAGCAAGCCCCCGCTTGGCAATTTAGCCTCGTCGGTTTTTTAGGGGTGATTTGCTTTTGGTTCAAAGCCATTTACCTCTCAACCTTCATTTTAGCGATACTCATTGAGTTTGAAGCCCGACCCTTTAGCCTAATCAAAACGACACAACGCTTAATATGGGTCGGTGTTGGGGCGTTAGCGGGGGCGGTGCCAGTGGTGGCTTATTTTGCCACGCAGGGTTTACTGACTGACTTGGGGCAAGTATTCACGTTTGGGCAACGCTATGTCAGCACCAATACTTGCATTACAACCACCGATTTATTTTCACCCATTTGGTTATTTTATCCCGCCATCGGCTTCGCAAATTATAATATCGTGTTATTTGTTTTGAGTCTCTGCGGCGGATTCATGCTCATCAAACGCCGAAATCACCCCGACCTCGTGTTATTAAAATATATTGCCTACTGGTATTTACTGGCTTATGCCGAAGCCTTGCCCGCGCGGATGTATCGCCCTTATTACTTTCAGTTAATTATTCCGCCTCTAGCCCTCGTTGCGGCCTGGTTTTTGTTGGATTTATATCAACTTTTCCGACAACTTTTACCCAAACGGGCGGTTTATGGGGCGTTAGGTGGCTTAACTTTATGGGCAATTGGTATTACAACGTATCACAATTTTAACTATTATGCCCATTACGCGGCCTATAGATTGGGACAAGAAACGTTTGCCACCTTTATCACGGACGGTTTTGCCCAACCTAATTACAATTTGTTAGGGTTAGCCGATTTAGCCCAATACATCCAAAACCACACCACGCCCGAAGATTACGTTTATTACTGGTCAGGGGATGTTCAGCTTTATTACTTAGCCGACCGCCGCGCCCCCACCAAAGTTATTTGGGTCTGTTATCTTGGCACAATGGAATCCGCCCAACAGATTTTTATCCCTCAGACGAAATATATTGTTATTCCCCAAAAAGTTTTTGCTGCGCCTCGCCAACCTGCCACCGCTTCCCCCTCTTACCATGCCCTGCCCGTCTGGTTTGGCGAGTATTTATTACGTGATTTTACGCTAGAAACTACCCTGCATGAGCAGCAAATTTATCGGCGGATAGCCCCATGACCTTAAAGTATGAGTTGCCTCTCACTTTATTATGCGTCCTTTGTTGGGTATTTTGTTACAATTAGACGCTTTATTGGCTCATTTTTTAGGGTTGGTTAATTGGATGCTGATTTCTTGAGCGATGTTTTTGAAGAGTACCATAAGTTGTTTTTGCCATGTTAGCCAAATCAACTCAAAGAATAGTAAACTAATTAAAATTTTATAAAAAATAAATTTATCTGCTTTAATAATTTGAGGCAATAAATTGATATGTAAACCATTTTCATCTACTAATAAATGTAATGTACCGATGATTGTATATAAGATAGAGAGAATATTGATATTTGCTGAAATGAATATAAGAGGAATAGCTAGATATTGGTTGGTAATGGCTGGAGAGGTGGTAGTAACTACACAAGTATATAAAAGAAAGGTTTCAAAGACGTTTTTATGTCGAAATATAATGGCAAAAGCAACCAGCGAAATGAGCCAAATCATGGTGCTTGGCAAAAATAGTTGGATCGCTAAGGGTATGAAAAGGTGATAGAAAAAAGCGTTAGGCCATGATTTATATAAAAATACATTGATAATTATTCCGTTTTTACCTTCACTCCAAAATGGAATAAAACTAGCTAAAAATATTAATATTGGTAAAAGAATAGTAATGAGCTTTGGTCTAAGTTTTACTTGTTTGACGGCTAACCAGATAGGAAAGGCAAATAGATTATGTTTTGTTATTAAGGAAAGCCCTAGCACAGTTAGCCCTAATAATTTGCGCCGATTCATGGGTTTATCAAAACTATCGCCCAATATGACAATTGAAATGAGTCCTAATAATAAAGCTAAATTGTCAAATTGATTATGATAACCTGTAATGATAATTGAAATGGGGTTTAGTAAGAATATGGTTGCGGTCACTAAAGTAATTTTTCGCCATAAAATAAGGGCAATCCCTATATCTACAAGGCTAAGAAAAAAAACAATGATATAACGAAATGCTGTTTCATGGTTGATAGGTATGAGATATGCTATGGTATCAAAGAGGTGTAATAAATTGAACCAAATTGGGCCGTAGTTGTATCTGGTGGTGTTAGCGTAGACATTTTTTCCCTCCTGCATCAGTTGTACCACGATTAAAAAGGAATCATAATCAAAATTATGACCCAATGTTGCGAAACTTAGCCGCAAGCTAATACTTAATAGAGTTATAATGAGTAGAAGCCCATTTAATTGATTTTTACGTATTTTGATTTGTGTCATTTAATTAGAACCTATACTCCGTTTCATTTGAGATTTACAGTTTTTCATGTCATTCTGAATGGAGCGAAGCGGAGTACCCAAAGGGCATAAATGAAGAATCCCTCAAGACTTTGCTAACTTAAACGGTTTTCGGTGCCGATAACCTCACTTTATAGGTCAAGGTTGCAGGGATTCTTTGCTTCGCTCAGAATGACATGGCTGTAAAAGTGTAGTTTTCATTTGAAACGCAGTATAATCTGCTTGAAACAATTATTGGTCAACAAAAAGTTTATAAACGTCGTCAGTGAATGACCACATGCCGCAAAAAACTATAGCACTATTTTTAGCCATTTTATTTCTATTTCTCACGTTCCTTATGCTCTGGCCGAGTTATACCTTATTGGTCAAACCGCGTCACAATGGGTTTGACTGGTATCCGATTTGGCTGGGCGGGCGGGCGATTTTGGCGGGCGAGAACCCTTACAATTTAGAAACTAGCCAGCAAATTCATGTCGCGGTTTATGGTCAACTGCCTGCGGCGGGGGGCTATGTGCATGGGTTTTCCCATCCGCCTTATTTGGCGTTCATTTTATTTCCCTTTATTGCGCTGCCTTTTTTTTGGTCGGTGTGGCTATGGGTCGCGCTCCAGTTGCC